>DPLR01000109.1 GCA_003541895.1 Cytophagales bacterium
GGGGATGTTCCAAGATATAGCGCACACGAGTTATTGTAATACATGTCAACATAGCCCACGTTCAATGTGACAATTACTGTACCATTTGCGGGTGCAGTTATGGTGACGTTGCCAATAGGAATTGCAATACTGCCATTGCTATTAATATCGAGTGCAGCATAGTCTATTATAGAGGAGTTAACTACGGTGGTTCCCGGTGGACCTTGAATACCTTGCAATCCGGTTGCTCCGATAGCGCCCGTTTCACCTTTGGGTCCCTGTGATCCTGCTGGCCCAGTCGCACCAGTTACTCCTGTAGCTCCTGTAGCTCCAGTATCCCCTTTAGGACCTTGAGGACCAACCGTTCCTGTTGCTCCTGTGTCTCCTTTGTCGCCTTTCTGAGCTTGAGATGCAATAGAGAGTTGATTTGAAACTACGGCCGAGACGATACCTGAAACTGCAACCGTTAAAACTAACACGATAATTAGAGTAGCTTTTGATATTGCTATTCTTTTCATTTTTCAATCAAAAATAATATTGTTTTACTGACTTAAATTATTGTTCAGCGCGAAGGGTTAAGGTTGAGTAAATCGTTATAACTGTTTCAAGTGTCTTAAATTTATATATTGAAAAACCGCAATAATTCCTTTGTTTTAGTCTGTATTTTGCGCGCTAGTCCTATCATTTTGCTTTTACGAAGAGTTGTTTCAAGGCAGTGCAATCAGTTCCTATTACCATGGTACCCGCAGAATACTCAAACTTACTGCGTATGGAGGCAGTTCTCTGCTTGATAAGACGAGATAGTTCTTAGAAATGTAAACAAAGAAATTTTATAGACTTCTGATCTGTAAACACGAGCGCTTCCATATTAAACTAGTATAAAACCAACTAAATTTTGGATTTGCGGGTGACATCTCTATAATATAAGAGATCTTCTATAGGATGAGCGTATTTTAATGTGTATTATTGTTATACAAAAAAATGAAAGCCAATTAATAACGATAATATTATATATTACTACTTCACTGTTGACATTTGATACAAAGAATCGTACCTATGCGTATCGGCGCTTCTCCAGACAAGAATAAGACAAACCACTGAAAAAGATGGGTTTGCTTTCAAAAAATCTAATCGCCTCTCCTCGAGGATGAAAAAATTTGTTTGATAAAAGATCCAAAATCTTCTCCGATCTATGTTTAACGAAAGGGGAAATCGCAATTTATACTTTATTAGCTAAGCACAGACCTCTAAAATGTGATGAAATTGCAAAAAGTCTTTGCGAAAGTAGAGCAAAGGTCTTTCGAATATTAAAAGTTCTCGAAACTGCAGGCATGGTTGAAAAAACTATTCAGAAACCGGCCAGGTTCGTTGTAGTACCTCTTGAATCAATTCTTGACCTATTCATAAAACGCAAACAACAGGAGGCATCATTACTAGAGGAATCCAGAAAGACAGCAAGAGATCTGTGGACAAATCTTGCTCAAAACAAGAATTATGTGGATCTTGATAGATTTGCTGTAATCGAAGGAAGAAAGAGCATTTATCCAAAGATGCTTCAAATAATAGAAAAAACAAAAACTGAACTTTTAGTCCTTATATGTGATAATTCTTTTTCAAAAAATAATTGGCTGCAACTAAATGAATCTCTCAGGAAAAAGATTTCGAAATCAGAATTCGTGGCTAAGATTATTTGCAGTTCTGAACAAAAAAATCATTTCAGTAAACAAATTGTTTCATCGAGAAGAAAAGGTCAAATCAAAGAAACCTTTCTTGAATCAGACTTAAATCTTAATTGTAGATACATCGTTAGTGATACAAAAGAAGCTTTAATTTTCACAAAAGTGGCAGAAAGTCAATTTCTATACAACAACTTTGAATCTTGTTTTTGGACCAATAATGAGTCAATAATCGCCATTCTAAAGACCTTGTTCGAAAAACTGTGGTTGAATGCAGATTTTGATCAATCAAATTTTTTCTTAAGAAAGATTGGCTATTCAGACAATTCGATTTAAAAAATCTTGAAATGGTACACATAGTAGGGTTCCATGAGAAATGTTTTATCAATTATACAAATTGATTAATACTGTCAAATAAGCAAAATTTATTTTTGAATTATTCAACTATTGCTTCTTCAACATTATGCTTGCAACTTTTGTGGCTAGCAAGTTCTTATTAGCGCATAAATCAAACTCGGTAACGCCTTTGGTGATCAATATGGACAGTATGAAAACTATTGATGCCCGCATAGTCGAACTTGAGGAACAAATAAAGGCTGAAATAACGACCGAAAATAGAATTCTGAACAATGTCGCAGAACATTTCAATAAAATGACAAAAGACGAATTACCTAAGGTTCCAGATCAAGAAACAATGCAAAAAATCGAAGAAGCCTCCAAAGTCTTACAGCTTCAACCAATTGAGGCTAAAATGATTGCAAGTAGACTAAGGGCAGCTCTGATAGTCAATCCCTGCGCACTAGTAGTACATTCCCCCACTTATCGATGCAGCAATACTGCAGTTAGCACAAACTACTACATTAGTAAAACTGGAAGCACAACTGCATCTTGTACAACCTCCCCTTCGCCTGGAAAAAATGAACTAAACCCCACGGCAAGCGCCTACGGTTTTGGAGCAAGTGGATGGAGCAGAGCGGTAATTTACTCTTGGGCATGGTATGAAATCACACCAGCATATCCTGCTCCTCAGTCTGTAAATATCTGGCCTTTAGTAAATATCGACGGCTTCTATGTTTTGAACGGCGGAGGACACGTATCACTTCTATTGGAAGCGAGAGGATACCAATATGGTTACAACTGGGGTTCATTTAGTCAAATCGTTTTAGATAAAACTGGAACAACAATGGGAAGGATAGACGTATCAAAATATCTAAACTTCCCGATGCCTGTTGGTATAGATC
>DPLR01000140.1 GCA_003541895.1 Cytophagales bacterium
AAAAGTAGCCTTAAAAATACAGGTATTTCTTCTCAAAAAATGAATTGCAATCGTGTGCTATATTTGTGCTCATTTCAGAATTACCATTAAAACATCAAGATCATGATCATTGGCGTTCCTAAAGAAATCAAAAACAACGAGAACAGAGTTGCCTTAACACCCGCAGGTGCTCAAGAATTAATAAAGCGTGGCCACACTGTTTACATACAAACCAAAGCCGGAGAAGGCAGCGGATTCAGTGATGAGGAATACGTTGGTGCAGGAGCAAAAATGCTCGGCAAAGCTGAAGATGTTTTCAGCATTGCAGAGATGATCATGAAAGTAAAGGAACCTATTGAACAGGAATACAATCTCATCAAAAAAGATCAACTGGTATTTACTTATTTCCACTTTGCATCTTATGAACCATTGGCGCATGCCATGATAAAAACAGGTGCTGTATGTTTGGCTTATGAAACTGTTGAACGAATTGATGGAAGCCTTCCATTGCTTGTGCCCATGAGTGAAGTGGCTGGGCGTATGGCCATTCAAGAAGGAGCAAAATATTTAGAGAAACCATTGAAGGGCCGTGGAATTTTACTTGGCGGTGTGCCAGGAGTGATGCCCGCAAAAGTATTGATCCTTGGCGGTGGAGTTGTAGGTACTAATGCAGCGAAGATGGCTGCAGGTATGGGGGCTGATGTTATTATTTCTGATGTAAACATCAACCGCTTGCGTTACTTGGATGACGTAATGCCGAAAAATGTACACACCATAGTAAGCAACGATTACGTTCTGAGAGATTTAGTTCGCACATCGGATTTGATTGTTGGTGGTGTATTAATTCCAGGAGCAAAAGCACCTAAATTAATTACAAGAGATATGTTGAAAACCATGCGCCCAGGAACTGTGCTTGTTGATGTTGCTGTTGACCAAGGCGGTTGCATTGAAACGTGTAAGCCCACTACACACGAGAATCCAACTTTCATCATTGACGATGTTGTGCACTACTGCGTTGCAAATATGCCTGGAGCTGTTCCTTACACTTCAACGCTGGCATTAACCAACGCAACATTACCTTATGCGCTTAAACTTGCAAATAATGGTTGGAAAAAAGCGTGCAACGAAAATCAAGACCTGAAGAAAGGACTGAACGTTATCAATGGAAAGGTGGTATACAAAGCGGTTGCCGATGCGTTTAATCTGCCTTTCAATGATGTAAAAGAGTTTCTGAACTAGTTAGCTTATTAACCTATTATGAAAAGGTCATCTTAGAAAAAGATGACCTTTATTTTTAGTATGGAAGTTTGTGACCTTTCCCGAGGGCTACTTTTGGATTATCGTATTTGCCTGTAACATGAAAAGGGATTTTAACAAGAGGCAGCAACTCAATTTTTACTAAATAGTTCACCATTCCTGTCATCGTATTCACGCCTTCAATATCAGTGTCAAATCCCGAGACCTTTATTGAAAATGGTTTTACGATAATTTTATTATCACGGATCTCTGTTTCCATTGTAAAATCTTTGAGGTGCGGATCATTGATTTCACTCTTCTTTGCCGATTTGCTGATCTCCTCGAACAACTTCATCCCATTAATCTTCGCATCAGCAATTCGCATCACTCCCCCGCCAATCAAGGTTCCTAATTTTGGAGTCATGTCTTTTGCCAATTCACCTTTCAATTTATAATCAACTGAAAATTTCCCGTAGGTGTTGGCGGCCGATGGCGCCAAATCGCGAAACAACTTTACCTCTTTGTAAGCTCGATTGATATCAAGATCGCTCACGTTGAGTTTCATATCAAATAATGGATGATTCAAATCGCGGGTGTTGTAGTCGGCATCAAAACTGAATTTTGCATTGAGTGAATTAAATCCTGTTTCATTCAAACTCAGAACGCCATCTTTCACAACAATATCGCCATCCATATTTGTGATCGTCAAGTCTTCGTATTTGACGTATCCAATTTTCGAATCAAAAATAAAATTCAAATTCTTTGGCACCTCGATCACCGTAAGTTTTGCGTGCGTTGTATCTGTAGCCGGAACAGGTTTACCCGTTGCTGTTTGAGCACGTGGCATCCACTCATTAATGTCAAGTGTATCGCAAACAAAATTTAAATCGCCTGTGATTAAATCATTTTTACTGGTAACAAATGACATATAGTTTGTGATGTCACCATTCATTTTAATTGAGCCCTTACCCAGTTTCCCATCCAAATCTTGAAGGATAATTTTCGATGGTGTGAATACTAAATTGGCGGTGTTAATTAGTATAGGAGCCTTAATTTCTTTAGTCATCACTTTCACATTGGAAACAATAATTTTTCCTGAAGAAGAGACCCTAGCATAGTTTCCGTTTTCAAGATCACTCACCAATCCGCTTGTTTTAAATTGAGCATCGATCAAACCCGCTAACTCAACTCCATCAACAGGATAAATGCTCGCCAATTTTGAAAGATCAATTTTACCGTTCACGTTAAAGTCATATTGATAATTGTTTAAATCGACAAGGGTTCCAGAGACTTCAAAGGGCTCATCCGCCAAGGTGTAAGCAAACTTTCCAATATTCAGTGTTGCATCGCCTAACTTACCTGTCTTGTTCACGGCTTCAGCATAAAAATGAATATTTTTTAAGGGAGGATAATTTTTGTACTGAACCAAACCATCCAACAGCTTCATCTTTGCATCAACGAAAGGGAATTTGTTTTCAGTTTTATTATAAATGCCCTTAACAAGTAAATCGAGATTCAACTTTCCGTTCAACTGATACCCATTGAGTGGGTAAATTTTTTCAATATCAAATAAGTCTAAATCTGCATCCACATCCGCATCAATTTCTGGATTTTTAAAACCTTTTGTCTTAACAAGGCCGTGAAGAATATTATCATCAAGCTCTGCATGAATTTGATGAAGTTCAATCTTTGTACTTTCAAGCTCTCCGTTTTTATTTTCTGCATTCAAATGAAACTGAACATTCGAAATTGGCTTAGGAAAACTATCGTAACGAATAAAGCCATCCTTTAGCCTGAGGGAAAGTGCGAAAGTTGGAATGGTTGAATTCTCCCGATCAAGAGTTCCTTTTGCCTTCAATTCAAAATTCACTTTACCTTTCAATAAAAAACTTTTTATCGGAAACATCTTTTCGAGCGAGGCAATGTCAACATCGGCCATAACATCGGCATCTATTTTCGGCTTTTTCAAACCTTCCATTTTAATTCTACCATGCACCGGGTGCTTTCCCAAATCCACATGGAACTCCTTCAAATCAACAACGGTGCTATCGAGTATTCGTTCGCGATTATCGATGGTTAAATCAAATTGAATATTGTTGAATGCTTCAGGCAAGCTATCAATCTTAACCATTGCGTTTTTTACTTTTACCCCAAGGTGAAAAGCAGGTAATTCATTGGTTGATGAAGATAAGATTCCTTCCAAAAAACCATCAAAGCTCATGTCGCCATGAGTTTCCATGTAATCAAAATTTTTAAGATACAAGCCCGGCACCAGCGAAAGAATATTTTTGAACGATGTTTCTTGAGCTTTGAATTTTAAATTCATAGCGTATCGGTCTATCACCTGTTGAAAAAAACCCTCCACGCCAAATACAAAGTGATTGATTTGGATTCGATTTTCTTTAAATGTGAATTTGCTTTCGGGCAGATTCATTTCAAGAACCAAATCAAGGTCAATTGCTCTTTTATGAAAATATTGAATCTTGTTAAAGTTTAAAGAAAAATGGTCAATTGTTGTTTTGGTTTGGTAATCAAAAACATCTTTCAAAAAATCACCATTGCCTGTGTGTTCCAACCCAATGGCCTCAACAAAAATATTGCGTTGCTGATCTTTGTAAACAATCTTCCCCTCTTCTATGCTCGCCCTATCAATTGCAATCTTCAACGAAGAAGGCTTTGACGATGCGGCAGAATCGTTATTCACTATGTCATAATTAGCTTTACCATCACTCAATACATAAATATTTATTTCAGGCTTTTCGAGGGAAATACTTTTAAATTCAATTTCATTGTTTGTCAGTAGGCTCCATAAATTAATTTCAATGTGTGCGGACTTCACCATAGCCAGAGTATCATGTTTAAAAATATCTTTTCCCATAACTAATAAATCGGTGATAGATAAAGTTAAGTTAGGGAAGTGCTTGAACAGCCTGATCTTTGCTTCATTCAGTTTAACGTCTGCATTTAACTTGCTATCCAGTTCAATTTCTATTTTTGAACGAATATCATCCTGATAAATTTTTGGTACTATTAGTACAGCAGCAATCTAAGCCACAAGTA
>DPLR01000194.1 GCA_003541895.1 Cytophagales bacterium
TTCACTACATTGAATCCATCCACGAAGCCGGTATTTACCATGCAACCCAGTTACAAAAATAAACAAACTATCATCTTTATCTTCTGGGTGCAAAATTAACCGCTTATATTCTTTATCAGCAGTTCGTACTTCGTAGATACCAACATCCGGTCCACCAATTTTATCAAATCTTCCGCCCATCCAAAAAATCTTTAGATATTTCGCAACCGCGCATTCACCAAAAGCACCTTCAATGTGTCGTTGCCAATTATCTTTATCTGTAGATCCGTATGTATGATTTCTTCCCTCTTTAATAACTTTCAACATACGAGTAATACCTACCGTGGCAGCAACAAACATTTCGTGCTCAGTAAGTCCGACAGAAACCGCGTCACTATTCTTTGCCATATTCTCAACAGTCAAAATGGAGCCACCGAGAGGACTTGAACCCCCAACCTCATCCTTACAAGGGATTTGCTCTACCATTGAGCTACGATGGCGAAATTGATTTAAAAACTTCTATTATTTCTTGGAGCCTCATAAGGGAATCGAACCCTTGACCTACACATTACCAATGTGTTGCTCTGCCACTGAGCTAATAAGGCTCGAAAATGGAGCGGGTAGACGGATTTGAACCGACGAATAACAGCTTGGAAGGCTGTCGCCTTACCACTTGGCGATACCCGCTCATATGTTAATTATTATCAACTTCATCCTGATCAGTGATGGAAACACCTTCAATAGCAGCAATGAACTTCAAAAAATGCTGCGACCATCCACTGATCTCCGCTGTCCAAATACCTTCATAGTTAATACCACGAGTATGCGCATTAACATCAACGATATAGTTGCGCTTCCCAAATGGGCTTGGAATCTGCTTCCCAGGACGATCACAGTCTTGGCTATCAGAGAACACAATGATTCTATCTGGTGTTTCTTTCTCCTGTTCTTTGATATATTCCAAACACTGTCTGGTAAAAATTCCTCCACCACCAAGTCTATGAGATGCAGTTATGATGGAATCAAACAAATCAAATCCACGAATAGAAGGGATTTTTTGAGTTTGGTGCAAACGTCTTCCATCACTCCCAGCAGTAGCATATACCGAAACATCTTCGCACATTTCTCTTGCCAAAATTGCCATAGCAGCACCGGCATCAAGCCTATTGAAAGAACTTTTTGCGCTTACCATAGCTGACATGGAACCAGAAACGTCAATCACAAAAATAGAACGCCCATGCAATTTTGGTGCATTAGCCAATCCACGCAGCATCAATTTCTCAATGCTAGCTTTCCATTTAGGAGCATGTTTAACAGCACCCAAATAGTTCAATGGAAGCAGCCACCCTGGATTGATGTTAGCAAACCCACTCTCAATTACCTTGTCTGGAACATAAACCTCTTCCATGTTGCGCAAATTACGCATGAATGCAACAGCACCAAGCTTACCTTCTGAAATCAAACGAATCCAAGTTTCCTTCTTATCCTTACCAGTGCTCAATGCCACTTCCCAAGTATCAGGAACTTGCAAAGAATTCTCCGCCAACTTACGGAATAATTCACCAGCAGGATCAAAAATTCCCTTGCGTCTATCTTCCTTGGTATTTCCAGACCCGTCCTTTGGCTTGCAATGACACATAAACATAACATCGCGCAAACGAACATCAGCATCACGATTATATTTTGCTAATTGATATTCATCAAACTTCGAGAACGCCGATGCCAATCCCTTCTTAACTTGCTTAGAAAGAGGACACTTACCATCTTTCCAATAAAGTGCCATAAATTCAGCCAATTCATCTGCACGATGAACCACTCTTGGCAACAAAGAAGAAACCAAATTCTTATGAGAATAAAGTGCCGCCATTTCACGAGCAATAAACAATGGAACGTGGCGCAACTTTTGATCAAATCTGGCTTCAACAGCAATATCAAATACCCTTTGTGGATCTACCTCACGAACCAACTTAGATATTTGTTTTGCAACTTCCTCACCGGATTGATAAAATAAATCTTCCCACAACAAATTTGCAAGAACCGCTCTACGCAAAAGCGCTTCTGGATCTTGTTTTGCAGCGTAAGGCCCAAAACCACCGGCAAGTCTTTCAGAACGATCTGCTCTACGATCTACAGTCTTTTTAACAGTTTTCATGATCAATGCTCCTTAGTTTCAAAAAAAAAAATGGGTCTAGCAACTTTTACGTCCACCAGACCCATTAATTGGGGGAACAGACGCAAGGGATAACGTTAGCGCTCTACCACTGAGCTACATCTGTTTCCAGACGGTGGGACTCGAACCCACGACCTCTCGATTAGCATTCGAAGTATTCCCTCACTTCACCACCCAACAAACAAGTACTGGGGAACAGTCGGAAATGGTCTTTGTTTCCATTTATCATGTATGAAGTAACCACTTCCTACACCACCAGTAATTTAATTTTTTAAATCGGGGAACAAGCGGAAACGGTGCTTGTGTTTTCACCAATTGAAAGAAGTAGCCGCTTCCTACACCACCGATTAACTGTCTTACTGTATATCAGTTTCCTTTTCGTTTGTCAATAACT
>DPLR01000347.1 GCA_003541895.1 Cytophagales bacterium
GGGTTCGTAATATTTCCGCGCCTCGTTAAACCGATGTTGCGCATGATATACGCCTGCAACACCAAACAAAGAATAGGCATAATCGGGATGTTGTTCACCTAAAATTTTCTTTCTAAGATTTAATGACTGCTGCCAAAGAGCTTCTGCCTTCTCAAAATTTTGCTGATCTTGAAAAGCTGATGCAAGATTGCTGAGCATTACAATATAGGTAGGATGCTCATTGCCGAGTGTTCTTCCTGTTATTTCTAGGGCGGTGTTCAAAACTGATAAGGCTTCATTTTGCTTACCTGTTTTTTGATATAGTGTAGCCAAGTTTTGTAGAAGTACTGCGTACTGCGGATGGTTTTCACCAAGTACTTGTTTGTCGATGGCCATTGCTTCTTTAAGCAATGGCTCAGCTTGATCTAGTTTTCCGTCCAGCTGATATAAAGTTGCAATGTTCTGTAAGCAAGTTGAGTACTCCACATTATTTTTTCCATTGATTTTCTCAACAATCGATTTTTCCTCAGTCAACAATGAAAGAGCATCCTTGTAATTGCCGAGAGTCTGATAAAGCAAAGCAAGAGAATTGGTAGCAGTAACATAGTCATTATCATCTTTTCCTTCTTTTAACTGAATGACATTACGCGCATTTCGTATGATCGGTTCTGCTTTTACATAATCGCCTTTCAGTTGATAATATTTTCCGATGCTAATACTACAGTTAACATACTCGACTGATTCTTTTCCTGCAGTTCGTTCGTAGATGAGCAGAACACTATCTAATTCAATCTTGGCATTAGATAAATCGCCCGACTTTAAATTTAGTATCGCGAGGTTTTCCAATACTTTACCATAACGCAAATTTGTTTTTCCTTGCGAAGAAGCCGTCACTGAAACCAATTCGCGCATCAATTTCTGAGCCGATATCAATTCGCCTTGTGCTTGTTTGCTCGCAGCATAATTATTAAGCGTAAATAAATAGGAAGCATCAGCTGGGGTAGTGCCTGATTTATAAGAATGGATAATTGATTGATAGATCGAATCAGCACCATCAAAATTTCCACGCTTTTGCTTGAGTGAAGCCAACCCGTTGAGTGCTGAAATTTTTTCAGCGCGCGGCTCGGGGGTGATGAGGGGCACTTGCCCAAGCACACTTTTATAAACATTGAATGCTTCCGCGAAAGCTCCTTTTCTATCCAAGACCAACGCGTACTTATTCAAAACACTTAAATATCTTTTATGTCCCGTTGCAGAAATTTTTTCAAGCCTATCCTTCGCCTCCGTAATAGTAGTTATCGCAGTGTTCTGATCACCTTTCTCTGAGTAAAGCAGCGCCAAGTTCTCCAGGGTTTCACAATACCCGATGACCTCCGAAGTTTTTTGCAGATTATATTTTGATAACGCTTCGCGATAAAGAGACTCAGCCTTGGCATACTCTTTTTTCGCCTGATACGCAGCAGCGCTATTGCTTAGCGAAAATGCAAGCGTAGCAGCATCCGTAGCTCCGCTGCGGATTTTAACAAACAACTCTTCTGCTTCTTTATCTTTCCCCATCAATTCAAAATTGTCGGCTCTTGAATTTATCAAATGGAAATATTCAACGGAGGTTTTATCGCCCGACTTCTCATAAAATTCTTGGGCTTTTAAAAAATTCACTTCCGCGGCATCATACATTCCTTTTTTACTTAGCACTGTTGCCAGCCCATAGTGAAGAGAAGAAAATTCAGAAGGATCATCGAGCTGGCTCGACTCATATAATTTGAGGGCGCTTTGAAAATTTTTCTCTGCCTGATCCAGTTGGCCATTATCTGATTGGATCATTGCTAAGTCGTAATAAGCCTCCAAGCTATTGGAAGGAAATTTATTCTGTTGTTCGCACGAAGCCAATGTTACTTGGAGCAAGCTTGCTGCATTCGCAAAATCATTTTGAAGGAAATAAGAAATGCCTAATTCCAAACGCACTTCAATAACTACAAAATCATTGTTGGAATAATAATTTAATAAGACCGTTCTGCATTCAATAAGTGAATTGATGGCCTTATCGAACTCTCCAAGCTGTTTATAGAACTGAGCCTGATTGGCCAATGCCCCAGCATATGTTGTATCTTTTTGGGTTGACCTGAGGGCTATCTCTTTCTGACTGAACTCCAATCCTTCTTTATATTTCTCCTGCGAATAAGAAATGGTGGAGAGCAACCGCAGTAGGGCCGAATAATTTTCATTTGTAGCTGATCCATTTTCAGACTGAAGTCTTGTTAATGCATTCTGGGCAAACTTAAAGGCCTCATCAAAATTCTCGTTGGCGTAAAAGCTCTTAGCTCGGGCGTAGTCTTCTTTCCAAGATTGCGCCTGAGAAGAAAAAAAGAAGGATAAGAGAATAAGCGGCAGTAAAATCTTAGACATAGAGAACAGATCGGGGATTACATTAATTCGGGCTTTAAATTACTTAAATTTTTATTGGGTAGGCAAGTGAGATTTGAATCATAATAACAACGAAAAATAAAAAGCTCAAACTCGTACGGTAATTCTTACAAAAGAACCTAGTGTGCTTCTTTAATTCTATCTAATTTTATAGATATAATTCGTTATTGCTCATGAAAAAGCTTATCATTCTGTTTGTCCAAGTGTGGCTAGTTGTTACGTTCGGGTTTTCGCAAAAAGTAATCACATTATATGATGGGCCTGCACCTGGCTCCGAATCATGGTCATGGGACGAAGCGGAGAATGATAACAACGCCTGGAAGACTAAAGTGGTTTATAACGTGAGCAAGCCAACCCTTACTGTCTTTGCTCCTGAAGAAGGCAAAGCAAACGGAACAGCTTTAGTGATTGCGCCAGGAGGAGCGTTTCATGCGCTCTCCATTAACAGCGAAGGTAATGATGTTGCCAAGTGGTTGGCCGATAAAGGTGTCACCTGCTTTGTATTGGAGTATCGGTTGGCTCATAGTTTAACAACTGATCCTATTGCAGAAGTGAATCAGAAAATGGGTAAGAAAGAATTTGATGATGAAAACAAAGCTGTTATCCCTCTTTGCGTTGCCGATGGAAGAGCCGCCATTGCGTGGGTTCGAAAACATGCTGATGAATTCAAAATTT
>DPLR01000248.1 GCA_003541895.1 Cytophagales bacterium
ATTGAGCCGCATTCAAACGCTGGTAGAGTCACAAAAATCTTTTATCTCTTTCGCTTCGCACGAGTTGCGCACGCCATTGGCTGCGGTTCAAGGGATACTAGAAACATCCATTAACTACGACAAAGATGAAATTGCTTTGAGGGCAAGTTTGGAGGCTGCCCGCAAAGAGATTCAAAAGGCAATCGGCCTCGTCAATGGGTTGCTTCAGCTGGCAAAGATTGAATCCGCAGATAAAATTGTTGAGCGTTCACGGTTAAACATTGTCGATGTTCTTCTTGATGCTATTAGTTTTTATAAACTAAAAAAACCAACACAAGAATTTTTGTTTGATATCCCTGAGGCAAAAGACAATGAAACGTCTATTGAAGTGAACGGACATGCTCAACTTCTACGAACAGCATTTATTAATTTGATTGATAATGCTTCCAAATATTCACATCAGCAAAAAATTGAAATCAAACTTTCGGTTGAATCTCCTCAGTTGATCAAAATTAAAATTATTGATCGCGGCATTGGCATCCCTGCCGAAGTGGGGTCGCAGGTTTTTGAGCCTTTTTACCGGGCGAAAAATGTAATCGGCTTTGAAGGCTTTGGCCTGGGTCTTACATTAACAAAAGGAATTTTTTCCTTGCACGAAGGCGATGTGAAATTACTTACCAATGAATTTTCAGGAGTTACAGCCGAGATTACACTGCCGGCAATTCTTAGCCGATAGTATGATTTAAATTATATTAAGACGTTTTAATTCCTGTCTAATTTTGTTCTAATTAATTCAGCGTTGTATTGTTTTACGAATCGTCAAATAGAAGATGAAAAAACGCGTTGCTGTACTACTTTCTGTATTAATTTATTGTTCACCATCGGTACTGATGGCCCAAACCAAAAGTGATAGCCTTCAGACGATCGATCTAAAGACGGCTCTTAAAATCACTCTTGAAAACTACCCGAGTATTCGGCTGAAGCGTGCCGAAACCGAGGCAGCCAAATTTGATTTAAGGGCGACCCAAACCAATTACATCCCGAATTTCATTGTGCAGGGGCAGATGTTAGATGGAACTTCCAACCAGGTGCGCGGCCCGTTTTTTCCCAACGAGGGTATGGCCATTCCGGTGTCGGGTGGTATTAAACCCAATGGCTACTCGGCCACTTCCACGTGGACCAGCTATGCCACGGGGTTTGTTAACTGGAAAGTGTTCAACTTCGGAAAATTCAAATCTGCGGTAGATGCCTCCAGGGCTAATCTTGTGGCCATGCAAACGGATTATCAAAACGAAATTTTCCAACAGCAAATAAAAGTGAGCGATGCCTACCTGCTCACCCTCATGGCCAACGACATGGTGCGCAGTCAGCAAGCCAATCTTACACGCGTGGGCGCGCTGAGAGACGTAACCAAAGCGTATACCAAATCAGGACTCAAGCCGGGGGTCGACAGTTCATTGGTGCAGGCAGAGTATTCTAAAGCAACCCTGCAGTACCTCGAGGCAGTGCGGTTGGCCAGTGAACAACAAGTGTATTTGAAAGAGTTGATGGGTTTCAAATCCGATGTCAGCCTTTTGCTGTATACCACTATCTATACCAGTCAGCAACCGCAGGCCTTCGATGCCACCAACGAATATTCAAAAAATCCTCGCTTACTCTTTTACAAAAGTGTGGTTGATGCCAACGAAGCGAAGATAAAATCAATCCGCAGGAGCGAATATCCATCCATCTCATTGATTGCAGGCTCGTGGGCGCGCGGCTCAGGCATTGGCGACAAGCAAAATGCGAATGGAGATTTTATGTATGATAAATCATTCAGTGGCGGTGTTGGTTTTCGTCCGTACCTGGATTGGTTGGTGGGCGTGAGCACGATCTGGAATGTTACTACTTTATTCAAAACTGGAAATGAAGCCAAAGCGCAGCGTCAGATCACCACGATGGCGCAAGAGCGCTACAACGAAGAAACATTGCGTGTAGAGAGTGAAGTTGAACGTGCGCGTCTTCGCTATGCAGCAGCACTCGAGGCAGCACGTCAGGCTCCCGTTCAACTGCGTGCGGCACAAGATGCCTACCAACAGGCAGCAGCCAGGTACAATGCGGGCTTAAGCACTATTATGGAGTTGACGCAGACCTTTGCTTTACTTAACCGCGCGGAAGTGGATGCAGGTTTTGCGCGCGGAAACGTATGGCGTGCCGTAATCCTTTACGCTGCGGCAACTGGTAATCTCGATGTATTTATCGGCAACCTGAACTAAGTATGATTTCCGCAGCTCTTCGGAATCCCATCACAGTAATTGTAATTATTCTGGGCATTGTTATTTTTTCTTTGCTAGCTCTGGTATCTATTCCGGTAGATATTTTCCCGAAACTGAATTTACCAACCATCTACATCGCACAGCCATACGGTGGTATGGCACCGGATCAGATGGAAGGGTTCATCGCCACGCGTTATCAGAATCAATTGTTATATGTAACGGGTATAAAAGATATTGAAGTAAAAAATGTGCAGGGTTTGTGTTTAGTGAAGTGTACTTTCTATGAAGACGTAAACATGGCACAGGTTTCCGGGGAGGTAGCGAATCAGGTTAATAGGGTAATGAGTTACATGCCTCCCGGAACTGTGCCGCCCACGGTAGTGCGCTTCGATGCCTCGAGTTTGCCCGTGGGCGAATTGGTGTTCAGTTCGAAACGGGCCAGCCTCAACGAAATGCAAGACCTCGCCTCCACGCTGATCAGGCCGATGTTCTCGCAAATTCCCGGAGCATCTGCCCCGCCTCCGTTTGGTGGCAATGAACGAACCATTGTTGTGAAAGTGAATCCGGAGGCGATGGCGGGTTATCAACTTACGCCCGATGATATTGTTCAAGCCGTGGTTGATAACAATCAAATTTCTCCTGCGGGAAATGTGCGCATCGGAAATCTTACCGTGATAACACCGAATAATACGGTTGTAGAGAACTCAGAAGATTTTCTGAATATTCCGCTGCTAAAAAAATCAGGGCCAACAGTTTTCCTTCGCGATGTAGCCACGGTTGAAGATGCAGCAGATGTTACCGTTGGTTACGCTCTCGTGAATGGAAAGAGATCAGTTTACATTCCTGTAACGAAAACAGCTGATGCCTCAACGATGGATGTTGTGAATGCACTCAAGAAAAAATTGCCCGAGATGCAAGCTCTTCTTCCCGATTATGTTGAATTGAAATATGAATTCGATCAATCGGTGTATGTGGTTCAGGCGGTTAAAAGTTTAGCTACCGAAGGAATTTTAGGGGCGCTGCTCACCGGCTTGATGATCTTTCTTTTCTTGAAAGATATTAGAGGCTCAGCCATCGTGGTACTAAATATTCCGATTGCTATTCTCGCGGCCGTTTTACTTTTGAGTTTAACAGGACAAACCATCAACATCATGACGTTGAGCGGTCTTGCTCTTGCCGTTGGAATTTTGGTTGACGAAGCCACCGTTTCCATCGAAAATATTCACCAGCATTTGGAGATGGG
>DPLR01000057.1:0-840 GCA_003541895.1 Cytophagales bacterium
CTTTAGCATATCCCCTCCACCTGGCACGGATGCCCAAGATAAATTTCCAGAAGCATCTGTTTGAAGGAATGTACCTGCAGTAAGTGTTGGGTTGTTTGGCCACGTGTATGTTTTGTTATTCAATGAAGTTGTAGCTCCCGAAACAGTTAAGCCAGTAATTGTAGTTGCGCCCGAAGACAGCGTACCTGTGGTAGAAATATTCTGCGCGTTGAAATTGGTATTGATCCGTGCCCCATTAATGGTGGCAGAAGATGCATTGATGGCATTAATAATATTGCTTCCGGTAGAAGCCGTGTTTGAAATTGAAGTTACGCCAGCATTGGTAATAACGATGTCACCCGAAACGGCCACACCCGTTGCCACATTACTTGCGTTACCTACAAAAATATTGGCGGAATTAAGGGTTGAAGGAAGACCCACAGCACCCCACGACAAAGAGCCAGAGCCATTGTTTGTTAAAACTCCAGCTGCATTTGATGGCCAAGATGATCCATTCACTTTTGAAACTGTTGGCGAGGCTGATGTTCCGCTTAGGTCTCCACCAATGCTTACTTTATTATTGAAGGTAGTCCAATCTGCTGAAGTCAATAACCCAGACTGAGCATTGGTTGCATTTTGAATATTTATCGTAGCACCAGCACCGGCAATAGCCCCCGTACCTCCAGTAATCGTCATGCCAGAAGTAGTGGTAGTTAAGTTTCCAAAAGTTGTCGAGGCCGAAGGCACCCATGTTAAAGTACCTGATCCGTTATTCGTTAGAACGCCAGAGGTGGCATTTGATGCAGGGAAAGTATAGGCTTGTCCACCTAATTTTGAAATCGTCAATGTTTCTCCACTGAG
>DPLR01000057.1:1072-4637 GCA_003541895.1 Cytophagales bacterium
GTGAAATCGTCAATGTTCCTCCACTGAGTGTTGCATCACCTGCCAGCGTTGTGGCAGAATTGGTTGTGCCATTGCCAGTCAGAATCTGACCATTGGCCAAAGTAGGTACCGTTCCAGAAGGAGTACTCCAACTTAATGTTCCTGTTCCATTATTAGTTAAAAAACCTGAAGCGTTTGCGGGCCATCCAGTATGTTTGGTTAAATCAAAAGCATCGGCAGATTTTCCCGTAGGATCATACACCGTCTTGGTCATAATATTTGCACCAATCAAATCTTTAAACTCCCAAGAATTATTAGTGCCATTGAAGGAAAGTAATTGCACTGGAAAAACGGTGGAGGTTGGAAGTGCTGGCAAATTTTTTCCCTGAAGGCCAGAAACTGTTAAGGTGCCTCCAATCAAAGAACCATCACCAGCTAAAGTAGTTGCTGAATTAATAGTTCCATTTCCTGTAAGCAACTGTCCATTCGCCAAGGTTGGCACACTCCCCGATGGAGTTTGAAACACCCATTTTCCCTGCGTTGCATCATATGCCAAATACTGAACTCCGGAAGATGGTAAGGTCACTCCTTTTCCTTGAATGCCAGTAACGGTTAAGCTTCCATTGGTAGAAGAAGAACTTGAAACATCGCCTGTGATTGAAGTGGCAGTCCATGCAGTTCCATCCCACATAAAAAATTGACCTTTGGTTGAAGGAGCTGCGCTTGAAATATTGGCTGTTGTGCCTCCTGTGCCTACAGTAATTACGTTACCCGCAATACTTATAGCTTGAGAAGCTGATCCTGAACCTCCAAGCGAAGTCCATTGCGTGCCGTTGTAGTAATAAACCAACTTGTCTGTGGTATTGTAAACAATCATGCCCGCATCTGAAGCTTGCGCATTGATGTTGGTAGGGTTGCCAACCGTAGGGATAACCAATCCTTGATTATTCCCCACAAGCAAAAGCACAGCCCTTTGATTGGTAGTAGTGGTTCCGATGGATACTGAATTTTGTGCTTGCACAGCAGCATTCATGAAAAGAAGTGCTGCAAACACCATTAACGGCTTGTAATTTAACCTCATAGAGGAGTGGGTTTGGGTATAACTTTCAAAGATAGGATTTATACCGAAATCTCAGGCTTTGGTGAGTGGTAATTTGCAGCCAGCCGTAAAAAACTTTCGAGGAGATTTGCCTCCTATTTCAATCCTTCCGCCCAATCGATCAAAATCTTCTTTTGATCTTCTGAAAGCTTAGCCGCTGAGTGCATTAGCGTATACGACTCCATAGGCATTTCGCCTTCACGAACTTCTTCGGCAATTTCTTCCATCTTTTTCTTGGCTCTTTTTTCAGGATAGCTGGCAAATTCTGAAAAATTTAAATGGCGTTTGCCATCGTTCACATGCGAGAACTGAATCCACCAACCGACCGGTTGTACATTGGCATACCATGGGTAGTCCGTATGGTTACTGTGGCAATCGTAACACGATTGTTTCAAAATGGACTGCACGTTTTCTGGAACAGCGTATTTTTTTGCAATGAAATTTTCTCCTTCGGCCTCGCCTTTATTCTGTGAAGGGCGAATGAATTGAATCGCTACTATTACAACTAAGAGGGCGATGAAGATTTTTCTTGAACGGGTCATAATACCAATTTGAAGATTTGAAAATTAGACAATTTGAAGATGGCGTGCAATTCTCAATACCGTCAATTTCTTAATTGGCTAATCGGCTCATTGACAATTAATTTTTTATTCTTCTCCATGCGGCCATTCCAAAACCGATCATCAATATTCCGGTGCCAAGCCACAGCACATTGATGTAGGGCTTCTCTAACGCTTTGATCACTACCCAATCTTTTTGCCGCGCACTGGTGACTAACAGGAACTCGTTTGTCTGCGGAAAAATATTCAACAAGAAAATACGCACGCCCAAATCATTTACTTCGGATGGCGCGCGGCCTACTTCATTTTTATTTCGGATGAGGAAGATTGGCTCTGAATAAAATGATTCGTGCTCGCCCTGCAATTTTATTTTGGCTTTCACGGCCACATCCTCGCCTTTCAATTCAAACCCATCGATGTGATCTACGCGCTCCACTTTTTCAAGCACCGCCACGTAATCATTCACAAAAAATTGTTGCCCGATTTTTACCTTCACTTCCTCCATTTCACTCCAGTTGGGTTCGTCATCGTGGTTCATCATGGCCGAGACGTGTGTGTAAATATCTCTCCCAAAATTTCGTTTGATGTCGGGCGAGGCAAGAAATCCGCCCATGGTTGGGTTAAGTTGAATGCGCGGATAAAGCGTTGCCTCCACTTTTCCGTTCTTCCTGAATTCAATTTCGTAATAGGTATTTTCAGGATAAACCTCTACGGTGTCTTTCGCATTGTACAATTTCTTTCCTTCGAATTGAATTTCTTTGTTGGCCACCATGCGATACGGATCGTTGGTTGGGTCAAGATCATTTTTACGTGCATAGCCATCTTTGTTTCTCAACTCTAAATTTTCGCTGCGATATTCTATGTCATAACCTGCCATCGTTTTTGTCTCGTTGAGGAACAACAACAAATTGTCGCGATTGAAATCCGTCCCCATTTCTTTATTCAAAACCAACCCGCTGTTGTTGAGCGATACCACTTTTGAATATCCTGATGAAAACATAATACCGATCAACATCAAACCGATACCAATATGTGACAATGCTCCTCCGGAAATGCCTGGGTTTACTTTTATGGTTGCCGCAAGAAACTTAACATTTGAAATGATCAAATAAACACCGCAAAGTGTAAGTACAATGAATGAAGGCTGATAAATTTTTGCAATCGAAATGACCAAAGCAAAAATCACCAATGATATCAATACAGGCGTCAACAA
Organism: Cytophagales bacterium; assembly: GCA_003541895.1. GTDB lineage: Bacteria > Bacteroidota > Bacteroidia > Cytophagales > Cyclobacteriaceae > ELB16-189. The sequence goes on from DPLR01000057.1 coordinate 3,924, forward strand.
GTCTTTCAATTTCGCTTTATCCATTTTAGTCCACCAGAAAAACTGAGCCGTGCCTGAAATGAGAGCGATGGCTACCGCGAACCACAATTGAAATTTAGAATAGAACTCTAATTGATTTGCTGGTGGCGCCAGGTTGGAGTGCCCTCCAAACAATTCAACAATTTTATTGTAAACCGGAATGGACGTAGGCATCAGCACCTGAAAGCCCATCAAACACAAGATCGTTGCCCCTAGGAAAATCCAGAACTCGCGCGAGTACGTTGAAATTTCTTTTTCATCGGATGGAATGTGTTTCCATCGCACAATCAAGAGTACAATGGAAGCGACCGTGAAAAACAAAAGATACACCAGCAGCTGACCTGAAAGCCCGAGATCGGTAAACGAATGTACAGAAGCATCGCCCAAAATACCACTTCGAGTTAAAAACGTGGAGTACAAAATCAACACAAAAACGGAAATAGCAAGAATGATGGAAGTCTTCAATGCCGTGCCTTTGTTTTTCTGAAGCATCATCACGTGAATGGTTGCAATGAGAATAATCCAAGGCACATACACTGCGTTCTCCACCGGATCCCAATTCCAATAGCCACCAAAGCTCAGTGTTTCATACGCCCAATAGCCTCCCATTAAAATGCCGAGCCCGAGGATGGCGCCACCCACCAATGCCCAGGGCAAGGCAGGTTTGATGCACTCCGAATACTTTTTTTGCCACAA
>DPLR01000445.1 GCA_003541895.1 Cytophagales bacterium
ATTAGCCTGATCAAACAACAAAAACACATCGCCAAGCCCACAGAAGATGAGCTAGCCAACAAACCAATAATTTTTAGCCTCGGTTTGCTGATAATAAAGTGCAATGAGGCTAAGAACAATCAAGGGCTTAACATATAGATTCAATTCCACCCGATCAAAAAGTTGAATGATGGTTTCGGTTATTGCTACAGCAAAAAAGAAATATTCAATGCCTTTGTTTTTCATTTTCAATTTTTTTCAAGATACACCTAATCAGCCAGAACTTGTTTAATCTTAACTTTGCAATAACTATCAAACATTTACCTACGCTATGTTTTCCAAATACTGGCAAGTAATCAGAGACGACTCAAAAAAGACCTTTGAGATTTGTGGTCAAGAGACAAACACAAACTTGTTTACAAACACAACTGCCGGAATGCAAAAAGTAGGGATGAATGTAACTTGCCTCACATTGCCTGTCACCAATAAAACTGCTGCCAAAGAAAACGTAAAGATCGTAGGCTACACTAAAGAAGACGGATTGTATGAGCGCTTGACAAAACAATACCGCGACATTATGATGCGATCGGTAGATGACTGGTGAGAAGTTATCAATTCAAATTGCAATCTTTTTAAACTGAATGTCTTTACGGATATTTGAGAAAATTCTCCTTGAAAAAAGTTCTGATCATCGATGACGAAGTAAACTTGCGCAGTCTGTTAGCGCGCATTGTTCAATTGGAAGGTTATTCCGTAATTGAAGCAAGCAATGGAAAATTGGCATTGAAACTCCTAGAACACGAAACTTTTCAAGTCATTATTACAGACGTGAAGTTGCCAGACATCAACGGTGTTGACCTGACAGCCAAAATAAAATCGCTCTGCCCAACAAGTGAAATTATTGTTCTTACAGCTTACGGCACCATTGAAGATGGAGTGCGTGCCATGAAGAACGGAGCTTTTGATTACCTCACCAAAGGCGATCACCAAAGCAAGATCATCCCTTTAGTAAGCAAAGCAACTGAAAAAGCTTTGCTCCAACAAAAAGTAGCTGAGCTTGAAAAAAAGTTAATTCAAAAATTTGGCTTCAATAAAATTATCGGAACTTCTCGAGCCCTTCTTCACACCATTGAATTGGCAAGAAAAGTTTCGGCCACGGATACTACAGTTTTGATACTAGGAGAAACAGGTGTTGGCAAAGAAGTTTTTGCCGAAGCTATTCACTATGAAAGTTTGCGAAAAGCAAGACCGTTGGTAGCACTGAATTGCAGCGCCTTTGCCAAAGATCTTTTAGAGAGTGAATTGTTTGGTCATGCAGAAGGTGCATTTACGGGCGCTACAAAAGCAAAAAAAGGATTGCTGGAAGAAGCACACGAAGGCACTTTGTTTCTTGATGAGATTGGGGAAATGAACTTAGAACTTCAGGCTAAAATTTTACGCGTGTTGGAAACTGGCGAGTTTTATCGCGTGGGCGAATCTAAACCACGAAAGGCAAATATTAGATTGATCGCTGCCACCAATCGCGATCTTAATAAAGAAATTGAGAATGGAAAATTCAGAGAAGATTTGTTCTATCGGCTTTCCGTTTTCACGATTTCCATTCCTCCACTACGCGAACGAGATGAGGATATTGAAATCCTCACTCATTACTTTATTCAATTTTTTGCAGGCAAAACAAATAAACAAGCTCCAACTCCAGATGACAACTTTTTGAAAGCGTTGAAAAATCACCCGTGGAAAGGAAACATCCGAGAGCTGAAAAATGTTATCGAACGTTGCGTGATCTTAGTGGATGGCAATAGACTCAGTATTGATCTTCTTCCTTTTAATTTCAATGACTCAACCGAGTTAAACACTTTCGATCTTGCTGTCGTTGAGAAAAATCATATTCAAAAAATTCTGCGCCATACGCGCGGAAACAAAACTGAAGCAGCACATTTGCTCAATATTGGCCTCACTACGCTCTACCGTAAAATTCAGGATTATAAAATCTCTCTTTAACGATTCGCTTCAAGTAAGTAAAATGTAAATTCGCTTCCTTTGCCAAGTTCGCTTTGAACCAAAACATTGCCGCGTTGCGCTTCAATAAATTCTTTACAAATCGACAATCCTAAACCGGTTCCTTTTTTTGGATCTGATCCAGGTATCCGATAGAAGCGATCAAATATTTTTTCAAGATGTCGAGGTTCAATTCCCATTCCAGAATCCTTTACACTAAATCGTACGCGTTCATTTTCAATAGAACTACGAATGAACACATCTCCATTTTCAGGGGTATGCCGAATTGCGTTTGTTAAAAAATTGATCAACACCCAAGTGGTTTTATCTTTATCCGCCTGAGCAAAAATCGGTTTGTCAGGAATATCCAAATGAAGTTTAACATTTCGCTGTTCTGCTTGAAACTTCACTGCTTCGCATGCTTGCTCAATCATATCAGTCGCTTGTACTGACGCTAAATTCAATTTGATATTTCCTGTTTCTACTTGCGCCATGTCAAGCAACTCACCTGTAATTTTTACCAGTCGTTGTGTTTCATCGTTAAGCGTATGGACAATTCTATTTTGCTCCTCATTTAACGAACCCACCCTTGAATCTAGCAAAAGTTTAGCACCCATTTGAAGAGATGCAATTGGAGTTTTCAATTCATGTGAGATCGTAGCGATGAAATTTGTTTTCGCTAAATCCAATTCTTTAAAGGGAGTGATGTTCCGTAAAAGAATAACCGTACCAATCGGCACAGAAATTTTTTCACCTGTATGTGTAATTGAAATCGGAATGATTTCTCTAGTGAAATAACTTTCCTTGCCGTGGGCAAATATTTTTATTGGCTTATCAGCATTCTCAATCACTGCGCCAGAAGGTGACGACTTACCATTACTGGTATATTCAATGTTTGCAATGCCTTGAATCAATCTTCGTAACAAATCATTTGTCACTGCAATATCAGGAGCATAATGACCAACTAATTCTCCTTCTTTCTTATTTATAAGTTCAATTGCTTCCCTGTTGGCAAAAATAATGTGCCTTTTATCATCGAGACCAATCACTGGGTCATTCATCCGGTTGATGATCGTTTCAATTCTCTTTTTCTCAAAAAGTAAATTCGCAAGGTTGCTATGTTCATACTCGTCCATCTTCTCGGCCATCACATTGAATGCCTGCGCTAATTCTTCAAACTCATCGCTGCGATTAAATTGTAATCGCTCTTCGTAATTGCGGTTAGCTATCGCTTTTATGCTTGCCGTAAGTTGGGCAATAGGATTGGCGATGTAGCCTGGGAAGTTGAGGATGAAAGAAAACGAAACCAAGAAACAAATCGTAACAATTACGATCACATAAATGGTTGCTTGTCGCGATGTTTCATCGGCCAAAGCATTTTTATGAATGATCGCTTTCAAATTTAAGTCCGTAATACGATGTATGCTTTTCCTTGCTTCGCGAATTAAAGAATCATTGTAAACCGATTTCAATTCGTTAACTAAATTTCTTAAACGGATGGTTTCTTCCATCTCCCCTTTTTCAGTAACGTTGTTCTCTTGTAATTTTAAACTCGTAAGTAAGTTCTGCATCAAGGTAGAATCGCTTTGCAATGAATCTAAGGCTGCAGTCATGTCTTGCATGTATTCAATCGATTCATAATTTGCCCTGATAATATTTTTCGCATCATCAGAAATCTCTTTCAAATAATAAATGCTAATGCCTCCAACAACGAGAATCACTGCAAATAAAAAGAAAAGGCCGAGCGATATTTTGGTTTTGATGTTCATGAAAGGATAATCAAATCAATGTCAGAAACAGAAAGCTTATTCAATAGTTGACTGAAAATATTCGTCCGCAAGATAATGCGCCACAATTGAAAATGTGGTTTACCAACACAAACAGTAGTGATATGTTTTTCTTCCGCAACCTTTAAAATTGCCTCTGTAATCCGACTGCTTTTAATTTGAATTACTTCTGCTCCCATCTCCGTTGCGGCCTTAAAATTATTAATCAAGTGTCGTTGTCGTGCCAAGCTAATGTTGGTTTCGTCTTCATCTGGCACTTGCACATAAAGCACATACCACTTCGATTGATAGTAGCTTGCCAATCGCGCGGTTTTACGAATGACAATACGCGCTGTTTTTTCGTTACTACTGATGCAAGCCAGAAAACGTTCCGGCCGATGTTGCTGACTTGCCACTTCCGT
>DPLR01000259.1 GCA_003541895.1 Cytophagales bacterium
AGTCTTTGTTTTAATTTTCTCCAATAAGCTCCGGCGTCAATGCTTTCAGTTAAAACAGCACACACGTCTACTACCGAAAACCACCACTCGTCATTATGAATCGTCTTTCTGATTTCCTTACCTTTAAAAATAGCTATCTTTGTTTCCACGTTTCCTCCTGCCGGATAGGAAGCACTTTAAATCGGGAGCAGGTCATTTTGATCTCCTGTGAAATGTTGATGAATTTCCCTCCCGGTTATTTCGTTCAGAGTCAATTGTTAGAAACCATCAATCAGTTCAGGTTTTAAACCTTCAAGGCTTGTCAATGCATAGCTTCCATCAGCATTAACAGTAATTGTTTTATGGACTTTGGCTGAAGAATATTGTCCTACCTTACCGGGTTTATGCTCCCACCAAATAACTTTGTTCACAGCCATGCTACCTTCCGGGCGAGCTGAGGAAGCATCATTTTCAAAGAGTTTGGGGAGGATCTCTTTTATTATCATTGCATCCTCATCTGAAAAACCGGTACGTTCAGCAGATTGTGGATTCATGCTTCCGAAAGTGACATAGATTACTTCTTTTCCTATGCGATGCTTCATTCCCATTTGATCGGATTGTCTGTTTATTCCATCTCCTTCCAGACTTGTAGATTTAACAATCTGTTCTAATATTATTTGACTGCTGATGTCTTCTAAACTAAAAGCAGGTTGTATCGTCACAGGGCCTCTTATCCCTATTGAAACACCGGTTGCGCTTTCATTAGTTCCTGAAGTATCTTCAGCTTCCTTTTTATTGCTTTTCTTATTAGATCCCTTAAATGGAAATATTTGACCAAAAGCTCTAACGTCGAGCCATATCTGACAGGCTTTATTCCGAATATCCGGCATATTTTTAATGTCGCCAAGAATGGCTTCAGCTCGTTTTCGAAGATTTGGATATTCGTCTTTTTTATTATCATCAGATTGAACAAATATCTTTTCACCTTTCTCAAGTAATCTATCCCGAATTTTTCTTTTGAGGCAAACATCCGAAATTTCACCAAGCCCATCATAATCAGTACGTGGGCGGTTCCCATTTAATGGATCACCGTTAGGGTTGGCATTTTTCACACTCATAATAATTGCAAAATCGATTTTTTTACTCAAAGTCGTCATATGCGTTCCTCCTTTTGCATTGTTTTATTCATTTGATTCATTTTCCAGATCATCTTTATCTTCGGCTGTCTTGGGCACCCATTGACCTTTTTCGCGTTTGTGTTCATTGAGCCATTTGCGCTGACAATGATAACCAAGCAGGAATTCACCGCTTAATCTTTCATCTTTTACGAAGTCGTCGGCGTTGAATTTGCAGTTAATTTGATCCAATAATTCCATATAACCGTTGAGCAATCCTCGCACTTTTGCGTTAAGCCTTGCTTTGTATGGCGTGAGGCTTGTTTCGATCGTGCGCCACGTTGAATAAGGTCTGTCGGCAAATCTCTGCATTAACCTCGCTGCCGTGGTTTCGCGTGGTTCATCAGCTAAAAAAAGTGCCATTGACTCTATTTTTTCTGCCACCGCGAGCAACCTGCCATAAAGGTAGTCCCTTGTGCTTCTTTCCTCTTCAAGTCCCATAATGTACCTCCTTTCAATATAAAATCCTTTGACCAGCGAACATGCTATACCCAAACATTTTTCAAAATCTGGTTGTGTTCCATTTTTTTCCTTTTTAAAGCTGCTACGGTTAGACACATGACGTATGCATTGCTCAACCAGGTCACGGGGAACAGGCCTTCCGTCAATGATTGACGGCATCAGACGCTCTACCGTAGCATTGAGGAGTTTGATGCCGTTCTTCCCCTCAACTTTATTCCCATAAGCGCACCATGCGATATCTTTGGGCGCTGGAGTGCCCACAAAAATAATCTTTTTTCCCTTGTCCTCTCTGTCTTTTCCATAATTCTGAAGCCAGGCAAAATCGGAATGCCATTTTTCTATTCTTTCCAAGAATTCAGAACCGGTGAGTTCCCGATAAAAAGTTATCGCCATTCGACCCTTCGTTGCCGAATCCAATCCCATTACGATAATATCTTCCGTGTCGGTGATGTTGGCCTTATATCCTGCAAGCTTTCTCTTAAAACGCTGTGCAAATGACTGACCGACATCACCAATCAATGAAGAGGTATCATCTTGAGTTTGTAGCTCTTCACCAAGAAAATCCCACGAATTTGCGCAAGGATCTGGAATAGGTTTACAACTAACCGCCCATGCCACAAAACATCTAACAAATTCATCTTCAACTTTGTGATAGCCTTGTCTGCGAATCAACCATCTCAAGGCATTATGGGCTTTTTGACTCTCTAAATAACCTACCGTGCAAGCTTGTTTGCCGTAATTATCTTTTCCGTCTGTAAAACGTCCTCGGAAAGTAAATCCATCATTATCATTTGATGAAATGAGTTTTGCCCCGTCATCCGATGTTCTTAAAAATCTATGATGTCCTTTTGCAATTCGGACATTTTTTGTTGAAAGCATGCAAAACGATTTGCTTGGTGGTTTGTTTTGGCTTTCATCGAATTTTATCCAAGCATCTATCAACGAGTCGTCTTCCCAAGTGCCGGAACATGGATTATCCTGTTCCTCTATCCTCCATCTGATAAAGACTTTCTTATCCTCGACTGGTAGTTTTTTCCCTTTTGAATTTACTGTTTTGAATGGCAGCAGATTATATTTCAACAACTCGGCACACAACTTGCCGTCATTATTTAGATAATCACGAACAGCTTTAACTTTTGGGTGTGAAAATTCTGGAGAATTCGCCCAACGGTCCAGTAAAGAAAACATCAGCTCAAATCTTTTACTTTTTTTATCAGGCAAATCCTTTGCACAATAACTCAATTCTTCACATAAAGGATGAGGTTCATCGCTGTTCGTTCGATTTCCTGACGCTTCTGTAACAGGTATTAGAGTTATTGATTCATCATTATTTAAGGCGCGAACTCTTCTAAAAGTACCATCTATGCTTAAAACCACTTCTACATGCGCTCTTTTCGCCATATGGGCGACGGGCCAGGGCCGTTCATCTCGTTTTAATTGAAGTCTATCAATCGCTTCGCTTGATTCATAAAGCTTCTGTAGCCAACTCATACAGTCACCTCCAGTTCCTCAACCTCAATGCAAACAGATTTAACATTGTCTGTTCCAAAGCTTTTTGCAGTCATCTGCCGGACCAATTTTTTATGCTTGCACTCTTCCGGTTGATCAAAAACTAAAATTCCTTTTCTCAGCACAGGGTTCCAAAACCGAGCATACAATTCGTTTCCCCCTGTTTCATCTGGGTAATCGAAACCATGAAACATGAGTCCGTATGCAATTTCCTCATCATTGTCATATGCCCCTTCGCCTTCGCCAAACACGCATGGTTCTACGTATCCCTGGCAATCACGCGTACCGAGAAAAATATCCTGACGTCCTCCACGCTCCAGCATTCGTTTGGCAATGGCGAAGTGTTTGCCATCTATACGGTCTTTTTCAAGTGCTCCATGATGTTCATTCCACTCAAAATGAGCACGGACCTGATACTCCACATCAGAAAGGAAAGTGTAAATTGCAAGGTCATTAAAGTTCTCTTGTTTTTTACCAGGGATCTTTTCACTGGAATAAACACCGCTATAGTTTAGCGGCTTTGTTCCTTTAGTCT
>DPLR01000418.1 GCA_003541895.1 Cytophagales bacterium
AGAATAATAATTTCTCTATTGTTGATTATCCACAGTTGAGCACAGAAGATAAATCGAGAGTTGATTTATATTTTCAGCGCACAATTTACCCGATGCTCACGCCCATGCTGATCGATAGTTACCACACATTTCCGGTGTTGAAAAACAACCGGTTATTGTTTGGGGTTGTAACTAAGGCTAGCCAAGATGCACAGAACCAACTGCGTGCATCTTTCATCCAAATCCCAAGCAACATTCCAAGATTTTTTGAAATCTTGAATAAGGACAATTCAATTTCATTTGTTTCTGTTGAGGATATTATCCGAAATAACATAGCACATCTCTTTAGGAACATTGAGATTGTTAGCGTAAATCTTTTTCGAATCAATCGCAATGGCGATTTTACCCTTGAAGAAAGTGAGGACATTGAATCTAATTTCCTTGAAGAACTGAAAAGGAAATTGCAAACCCGAAGGACAGGTAGGGTAGTCAGAATGGATATTCAAGAAAATGCTGATCCTTGGTTGTTAAGGATGTTGAAGATTCAGTGGGACCTTGATGAAAAAAATCTTTTTGTCATCCCGAAAGAGGCCTTGATTGACTTCACTGGAATCACTCAAATTGTAAACCATGCAGAGTTCAAAACTAAACGATTCCAGCCTGCTCTTCCGGTTAAACCTTTATCGTTCCCTGAACAAGGTTCGCGCGACCTGTTTGAAGTTTTAAAGGAACGTGACATATTGTTGCATCATCCCTATAACTCTATGGAGCCCGTGCTTGAACTTTTAGAAAAAGCAGCGGACGACCCTTACGTTCTATCAATAAAAATTACCATTTATCGATTAGCAAAAGAATCGCGGATTAGTGCGGCTCTTTTAAAGGCGGCCGAAAATGGAAAGCATGTGTCAGTTCTCTTTGAAGTGAAGGCCCGATTTGACGAAGAGAATAATTTGCGCGAAGCCCAGAAACTACAACGTGCGGGTTGCTTTGTAATTTATGGTGTGAGCAGTTTGAAAACACACACAAAATTATTGTTGATTGTGAGAAATGAGCCAGATCGAGTTTATCGATATGTGCACCTCTCGAGCGGAAATTATAATGAAACAACAGCGCGCTTTTATACTGATATTGGTTTATTGAGCACCAACGAGACATATGCCCATGATGTGTCTGAATTTTTCAATGTTATCACGGGCCACTCTCATCCAACTTCTTATTTGAATTTGATTACTTCTCCGCAAGACATGCGCAAGCAACTGATCTCATTAATTCAAAAGGAAGCTTATAATGCAGAGAATGGATTAACGGCAGGGATAGTTATTAAGTTAAACTCGATTCAAGATAAAGAATTGATTGATGCCTTGTATGCAGCTTCGAACCGCGGTGTTAAGATCAAACTTATAGTGCGTGGTATTTGCTGTGTTCGCCCAGGGAGAAAAGGAGTTAGTGAGAACATTGAGGTGATTTCGGTAGTGGGCGAGTTTCTTGAGCATTCACGGATTTACTATTTTCATAACAATGGTGTTCCCAAAATATACATTGGTAGTGCCGATGCCATGGTTAGAAGTTTTGATCGAAGAATAGAATCGCTTTTTTTATTGGGGCAAGAAATGCTTCGCAAACAGGCAATGAATATTTTGGATTACAACCTTCGAGATAATGTCAATTCGTATACGATGCAAGAAGATGGAACATATTCCACGAAGGACCAGAGTGGAGAGGCAACATTTAATATGCACAAGGAATTTTACAAACTCACGAAAGAACGAGTAGAACAGGTTACCCTATTTTAATTTCTTTGTACTCTTTCCCATCTTGCCTTTTTGTAGATCACGATCAAAAATGTAACCAACAGAAAAATTAAGTGTTTTTAGATTACACTTTAAACTCATTTCGTCACTGATCGAGGGAGTTCCTCCTAAAGTTTCGCTATGGCGCTTACCTAGATAAGTCTGCCCCAAAGTAAGCCTAAGCTCCGTAAATATTTTTTGATTTTTAAGTGTAATAAAATGCCAACCTATCCCAAAATTTAATCCGAATAACCACCGGTTTTCCTCGTTAATGTGAATCTGTGTGTATGAGTAATTTGGTTTCTGGTCAAATACCATGGAGTACTTTTGATGAATGCCAAAATAAGGAACCATCTTACCTTTACCACTCAGCCAATAATTTACATTTGGCCCTATAGTAAAGAACCAATTAGAGGAAATGTTTTCCTTAATCTTTAACCTGAATGATTTTTTAAGCGCCATTGAAAGATCAATAAAATTATAGGTACTGCTCCATTGATCCGAATTAGGAGTATATTTCCAAACCCTACCTTGTTTTGAATATCCAGCTTCTACCTGAAAAGTATAATTCTTTTTCATAGGAAAACCAACAATCCCTCCAAAAGAGAAGCCTGGTTTGATTCCTGATTTGAGCGAGTCGCCAGTATCAACATAATTAGTATAGGTGGCCAGTACACCAGCCTTCATTCCAACTGAAAATTTTTGCCCTGCACTTGATAAGGAGTAGCAACAAAAGACAGAAATGATAATGACCTTAGAAATATTCATTGGCGCTAAAGTTCAACAAAGTTTAACTAAAGTAAAAACGTAACCTTGCACACTTCTTCACTTACGTTAAGATTTTACCCAAATCAAATAATGTGGATAAAAATACACTCGAAGTTGAAATAATTTAAACGCGAAATTCAGCTATTTATCGTTAAATTGGGCGTTGATTAAGTTTAGTTTACGTATTTTGGATGCTTTATGAAGTATTACCCCGCTTTACTTTTTCTTTTGATCATCACTTCCGTTAAAGGCATTTGTCAG
>DPLR01000625.1 GCA_003541895.1 Cytophagales bacterium
TCGTTGGTGCCATCGCCCATCATGGCAACCAGTTTACCTGACTGTTGCTCTTTACGAATGTATTCAAGTTTGTCTTCGGGTTTTGCTTCAGCAATGAAATCATCAACTCCCGATTTTTCAGCAATGTATTTTGCGGTGAGCGGATTGTCTCCGGTAACCATTACCGTCTTCACACCCATTTTGCGAAGACGTTCAAAACGCTCTCTTATTCCGGGCTTGATGATATCTTGTAGTTCGATAACACCAATTACTTTTTCATTTTCAGCAACGACCAAAGGAGTTCCTCCATTAGAAGAAATCGAATTGACTTTTATTTCTGTTTCAACTGGAAAAATATTTCCAGCATTCACTGTTATTTTTTTTATCGCATCGAATGCGCCTTTGCGAATACGTTGACCGGAAGGAAGATCAACTCCCGAAGTTCTTGTCTCCGCTGTGAATTTGATCAGTCTTGCTCCACTGATTCGAACACCGCGCACACCTTCTTTCGTAGCCAATTCAATAATGGATTTTCCCTCGGGCGTTTCATCGGCAAATGAGCCGAGCACAACTTTTTCTAAAAAAGAAATGTGATCTATTCCATCAATCGGATAAAAATTAGTTGCGCGTCTATTGCCGATGGTTATCGTTCCAGTTTTATCAAGAAGCAACACATCCACATCACCGGCAGTCTCTACAGCCTTTCCTGATTTTGCAATTACGTTAGCCTGAAGTGCGCGATCCATACCGGCAATACCGATGGCAGAAAGTAATCCACCAATCGTTGTTGGGATCAAACAAACAAAAAGAGAAATAAGCGCAGCAATTGAAATTGTTGTGTGTGCATAATCAGCAAATGGTTTGAGCGTGATGCACACAATAATAAATACTAGCGTGAATCCAGCAAGTAAAATAGTGAGTGCAATTTCGTTCGGTGTTTTTTGTCGATTCGCTCCTTCTACCAATGCAATCATTTTGTCGAGAAAACTTTCTCCGGGCTGTGTGGTGACAATTACTTTTATTTTGTCCGACAAAATTTTTGTCCCTCCAGTCACACTGGATTTATCTCCACCTGCTTCGCGAATCACCGGAGCACTCTCACCTGTGATCGCACTTTCATCAACGGTGGCTATGCCTTCAATAATTTCTCCATCGGTTGGTATAATGTCTCCCGTTTCACACAAAAAAATATCTCCTTTCTTAAGTGAGGAAGAGCTTTTCATTGTTACCACTCCATCCACAAAAACTTTAGCGGGGGTTTCTTCGCGAGTTTTCCGAAGTGAATCGGCCTGTGCTTTTCCGCGAGCTTCGGCAATGGCTTCAGCGAAATTGGCAAATAGCAAAGTCAATAGAAGAATGATGAACACGATCAGGTTGTAACTGAATGAGCCTTGAGATGAGTTCGTGAGTGAATAAATCGTAACGATCAACATCACGATCGTACAGACCTCTACCACAAACATGACGGGATTGTGAATCAAAACTTTTGGATTCAATTTCACGAACGATTGAGCGAAGGCTTCGTTTACCAATTCTTTTTGAAAGAGTGATGCGTTTTTATTTTTCATTTTCTAAGATCAGTAAAGAGTAAAGTATTCTGCAATTGGACCGAGCGCGAGTGCCGGAAAAAAACTGAGCAGCGCAAGAATAATGATGACAGCAAATACCATCATACCAAACGTAGCTGTGTCAGTTTTCAAAGTGCCCGCACTTTCCGGTACATATTTTTTATTCGCGAGTATCCCTGCGATAGCAACAGGACCGATAATCGGCAAGAACCGACTGAAGATCAACACAAGTCCAGTAGTGAGATTCCAGAAGACATTATTGTCACCAAGTCCTTCAAAGCCCGAACCATTGTTGGCCGCTGATGAAGTATACTCATACAGCATTTCAGAAAACCCATGGAAGGCAGGATTATTCAACCATCCAATCGTTGGATCTTTCGTGAAGACATAAGATGAGAGGGCTGTGCCCGCCAGAATAAGCAACGGATGCAACAGTGCTACGACCATTGCGATCTTCATTTCTTTTGCTTCAATTTTTTTTCCTAGAAACTCGGGAGTCCGTCCCACCATCAAACCCGAAATAAAAACTGCAATGATAATGAAGATGTAGAAATTCAAAATCCCAACTCCACAGCCTCCGTAAAATGCGTTCACCATCATTGCGAGTAATTGATTCAGACCTGACAATGGCATCGTGCTGTCGTGCATAGCATTGACTGAACCAGTGGAAATAATTGTTGTGACAATACTCCAATAAGCGGAAGCAGCACTTCCAAAACGAACTTCCTTTCCTTCCATCGCACCAGCACTCAGATCGATTCCAAGTTTTTCAATTGCTGGATTGCCGTTCACTTCATAATACACAGTTGGGGTGACAAGCATTAAAAAACCAACCGTCATCACACCGAAAATCATCCAGGCCAATTTTTTTCTTTTCAGGTAATAGCCAAGCGCGAAAATCATCGCAATTGGAATTATCGTTTGCGCAATCATCTCAATTAGGTTGGTGAAATAGTTGGGATTCTCTAAAGGGTGAGCTGAGTTCGCTCCAAAATATCCGCCACCATTGGTGCCGACATGTTTTATCGCGATGAGTGCAGCGGCTGGTCCTCTTGACATTTGAATTGTATCACCTTGAAGTGTAGTGATCGTCTCTTTGCCTTCGATATTCATTGGCGTTCCGTTCATCGATAAAAGCGTAGCTACAACAATGGAAAGAGGAAGAAGAATACGTGTATTCGATTTTATAAAATAAACATAGAAGTTTCCCAACTGTTCTGTAGTCTTTTCTTTCATTGCGTTGAACACTACAGCAAGTGCAGCGAGTCCGGTGGCAGCCGAAACAAAATGCAAAAACATAAAACAAAAGGTTTGCGAAAAATAAGTTGCGCCTGTTTCGCCTGAGTAGTGTTGTAAATTGCAATTCACCAAAAAACTGATCGCTGTATTAAAAGCAAGATCAGGAGTCATGTTTGGATTGCCATCGGGGTTCCATGGCAACCAACCTTGATTGAGCAAAATGAACATGGCGAGAAGAAACCAAATCAAATTTATGACGAGCAATGCCATGAGGTTTTGTTTCCAATTCAATTGTTGGCCCGCATCAATTCCACTGACTTTGAAAAATAGTTTCTCAATTGGATTGAAAATAGGGTCAAGCAACGTTTGTTCACCCGCATATACATTACTGATGTATTTTCCGAAAGGGATTGCAAGAGCTAGTGTAATTGCAAACGTGAAAATTATTCCGAGTAATTCTGAATTCATAGATTTGAGATTTTCAGATTAAAATTTTTCTGGCTTGAGTAACACATAAGTCACGTAGCCAAAAACCAAAAGCGAGAGAATGAACAGCGCAATCATGTATTAAATCTTTTCAAAGAAATCGATGGATTTAAAGAGCAATGCGAAACAGGCAAGGCCTAATAGAACAAGTAGGAATGTCATCATAGTTTAAGTTTTGCTTGATGAGAAACCACAACTGAGCCAATAATGCTAACAGTCAGATTATCAAGACGAAGTTTTAAATTGCCTCGCTAAGTACTCTTCCGAAATGGAAAGGTGTTTTTCAAAATGATAAGCTTTTAAAATTCTAACCAAAGAATGTACTCCGTTCTACTTGCTATTCACTCAATATTTCGATGGCTGGTGTTGATCAGTCTTGTATTCACTAGTTACCGGGGATATTCGGGTTGGCGCTCGAAAAGAAATTTCACCAAGCTAGATGATCGAGCAAGGTACATTACGGCAACCCTGGGTCACATTCAATTAATTTTAGGATTGTGGTTATACTTCATTAGCCCGGTGGTGGATTACTTCCTGAATAATTTTTCAGAAGCGGTACACATGCGCGAGGTCCGTTTTTTCGGAATGGAGCACATTACTATGATGGTCATTGCCATCACCATGCTCACCATCGGTTCGATTAAGGTGAAACGAATGGAAGACGATGAGAAGAAACTCAAAGCGATGTTTACTTGGTACGGAATCGTACTACTGATTATTTTTCTTTCTATTCCTTGGTCGTTTTCTCCTTTTACGAGCCGACCCTTGTTTCGTTTTTTTTGATTATCGCTTGTGATTAAAAAGAAAAATGAAACCAATCAATGCAAGAACCCCCGCAAGGCCAAAACAGATAATTAAGTTTTCGTGAACGTTGGCATACACCCAACCCGATATGAAGGCGCCAAGGCCAATGCCCATCTCCATCGAAATGTAAAGTGAAGCAATGCCTCGACCTTTGTGTTCTTCATGACTAAGATCGGTTGCCCATGCCAACAATGTAGGTGACGTAGAACCTTGCGCAAGTCCATATAAACTTACGCCTAGCATCAATATCCAAGGCTCATTTGAAAATCCAATGATCAGCATTGATATAAAAATCAAAGCAATGGTCACTTTTAAAACGGGCACTCGGCCATATACATCTGAAGCTTTGCCAGCTATCAACCGCACAAGCAACGAAGCAACGGTAAGAAATGTGAAGATCAGTCCTTTATTAGAAATACCCAGGTGCTTACCAAAATCGGGAAGCAATGTATAGGCAGCACCGTAAGCATACGCACCCAAAACCATCACAATACATGGAGCAATTACACGTGGCTCAAACAAATCCCGTTTTTGAATTTTCAATAGAGCCCATGAAACTTCATGTCGTTCTTTTAAAGTTTCTTTAACGCTAAGAGTAATCAGTATTGCCATGAACGCAAAAAATGAAGAAACATAAAACATAATGTCAAGCCCAAACTGATTGGCCACCGCGCCACCAATAGCCGGGCCGCTGGCCATGCCTATAGCACCAGCTGTTCCGATAAAACCCATTGCCTCACCTCTGCGCTCGGCAGGAATAATATCTGAAACATAAGCCGAAACTCCGGTGGGCGAAAAACCCGTAGAGAATCCATGGAAAATGCGCAGAGCAAAGAAACCAAAAAGAGTTGTGAGCCACGGATAAAACAAACTACAGATCAGGCAAACCAAACCGCCAAAAATAATGACTGGTTTTCTTCCCAAACGGTCAGCAAGTTTGCCGCTGAATGGACGCGAGAGCATGGCCGTGAGGGTGAACAAAGAAATGATGAGTCCCTTATAATCTCCACCTCCTAATTTTGTTAGAAAATCAGGAAGTTCGGGAATGATCATGTTAAAACTCGCGAAGAACAAGATGGCGCTGAGGCACAGCAACCAGAATTGAGATGTGTATATCTTTTCTTTTTTCAAATTTTAGAAATAAAAAACCCTCCCTCACGCAAGGCGAGGAAGGGAAAATAAAAACGGATCACTAAAATTAAGCCAGTGCGTTAACCTTCTTTGCCAAACGGCTCTTTTGGTTTGCGGCCTTTTTCCAGTGAATAATATTCTTCTTCGCTAATTTGTCTAGCATCGCTGTAACCTCTTTCAACAAAGCCTGCGCCTCATCTTTCTTGGTAGCGCCCAACAACTTCTTCACCTGAGTGCGGGTAGTTTTGTGCTGATAGCGGTTTCTTTCGCGCTTTGCCTCGTTAGCACGGATTCTTTTCTCTGCCGATTTATGATTTGCCATAATGGTTTTTATAAAAGGACTGCAAAGGTAACATCTTTAGTCTCATTTGCAAAAGTTAAAATCTTCAATTTTCAGGTTTCGGGATTGCCAGATTGTCAAATGAGCCTATCTGGCAGCCAATGGACAATTTTGTTGTATCGGCCCGTAAGTACCGCCCACTTGGTTTTGATGAGGTGGTCGGTCAGGAGCATATTACGACTACCTTAAAAAACGCCATCGACAACAACAAACTTGCGCAAGCACTTCTGTTTTGTGGGCCCCGCGGAGTTGGAAAAACTACCTGCGCCCGTATTGTGGCTCGTTTAATTAATGGATTTGAAGAAAAAGCTGAAGTCAATTCGCTCAATATTTTTGAATTGGATGCCGCCTCCAACAACTCGGTGGAAGACATTCGCAACCTGATTGACCAGGTGCGCTACCCACCACAGTTCGGCAAATTCAAAGTGTACATCATCGATGAAGTTCACATGC
>DPLR01000087.1 GCA_003541895.1 Cytophagales bacterium
TGACGCTCAAGGTGAGTCCACATACGAGTAAGCCGGGGCAACAAATATTGATTCATTGCCAACTCTACCTGCACTCGAGATTGTGCGGTTTGCGCACGCATCAAAAAAATATCAAGAATAAGAAGAGAGCGATCATAAATCCGTACGCTAAATTCTTTGCCTGACGAGTTAAATTCCTTTTCAAGATTTCTCAACTGTGATGGACTCAGGTCGTCATCGAAGATGGCATAACGAATGTTATTATTTGAAATATAATTTTTAATCTCTTGCAATTTTCCCTGACCAACAAATGACCGCACATCAGGGGTTCTTAACTTCTGAACAAATTTCTCGCTCGTCTTGATGCCAATGGTTTCTGCCAAAAAAGCAAGCTCATCAAGATGCTCGCGAGTTTCCTCAGAATGTGTATTGGGGCTTACAACGGATACTAAAACAGCAAGATTTTTGGGTAACTCCATGGTTGCGCAAACTTATCTCAAAGTTCACTTATACCAAAGGTTACTTTTTACTACTTTTGTGGGATATACCTTTAAAATCAGAGAGATTTCGCTGTTTTTTAGGTTCAGGCCTTTGAAAGGTTGGGTTTATACGTTGGCTAAAATGAGAATTGCGATTGTTTTAAATACCTCCTGGAATATTTACAACTTCCGGATGAACTTTGTAAAAGCATTGTTGGCAGCTGGCCATGAAGTTCATACCATTGCACCTCACGATGAATACACCCACTATTTGACCGAAGCAGGTTGCCTCCATCACGACTTAAAGATGGACAGCCGAGGTGCAAACATGATCAAAGATTTTCTCCTAGTTTTTGAATTGATTTCAAAATACAGACAGGTTAAGCCTGATGTTATTTTGCACTACACCATCAAGCCAAACATCTACGGTACTTTGGCTGCTGCTATTTTAAAAATCCCATCAATCAATAATGTCTGTGGACTCGGAACAATTTTTTTAAAGAAGAATTGGGTTTCGGCCATTGCTATTTCGCTTTATAAGTTTGCCTTCCGTTTTCCAAAGAAGGTTTTCTTTCAAAACCCTGATGACAGATCAATATTTTTAGAAAAAAAATTAGTCACGCCAGAAATCACTGACTTATTACCAGGCTCTGGTATTGATTTGAATCATTTTAAACCGACTGGTTTTTCTAGAAATGAAAAATTTACTTTTTTACTCGTATCAAGACTTATCACCGATAAGGGTGTGCTAGAATATATCGATGCCATAAAGCAGTTGAAATCGCAGGGGGTTAATGCCAAGTTTCAGGTTTTAGGATCGAAGGATCCCTTTCACAAGCGAGGTATTAAATCTGAAATTGTAGACGAATGGATTCGTTCAGGCACAATTGAATATTTAGGGAAAGCCAAAGACGTGAGACCATTTATGCAACAAGCTGACTGCATTGTGCTACCCTCTTATCGTGAGGGTACACCACGTACTTTGCTCGAAGCCGCGAGCATTGCAAAACCGATCATTGCCACCGATGTACCCGGATGCCATCAAGTTGTAACAGATCACTACAATGGTTTGCTCTGCAAGCTAAAAGACGCAAATGATTTGGCTACTAAAATGAGCTCGATGATGAATTTCGATGACGACACTCTTAAAATGATGGGCAATAATGGCCGGGAAAAGGTGGCAAGGGAGTTTGATGAATCTATTGTTATCAACAAATACTTGGATGCGGTTCAGCATGTAGTAACCTCGAATTAAAGATTCCATTTTCACTTTGAATTAAGTACCAACTGCCAGCATTAGTTGCTTAAAAAATTGTAATTTCACACCATCCAAATTCATATCTGATCGTGTTAAGATTTTTTTACCTATGCTTCCTTCTCACGTCTGTTTCGTGCGCTACCTATAAGCAGAATATCATGTTTAGGTCAACAGAGGGCGTGCAACCTGAAATACTCAAAAAAGAGACTGACGTGGCAGAAAAGAATTATGTCATTCAACGAAACGATTACTTGAAGTTGGACATTTATTCTAATAACGGAGAGCGGTTGATCGATCCTAATCCAGACATGTCCGGTGCAAGTGTAAAATCCTCTTCCAACAATAATGCACAACAACCTGGCCAGACAGGTCAAACCAATGATCAAGCTTCCTATTTTGTGGACACGAACGGAATTGTTAAGCTTCCAATGATCGGAGAAATAAAATTAGAAGGACTAAACCTACGTCAAGCAGAAGAAGTTGTTCAAAAGGAATATGCCAAGTTCTTCAAAGAGCCATTTGTTAAGATCTCATACGCCAACAAAAGAGTAATTGTGTTAGGTGCTCCAGGTGGGCAAGTCATTCCACTCACAAACCAAAACGTAAGCGTTGCAGAAGTCCTTGCTCTTGCCAAAGGCATCGACAACTTTGCAAAGGCTCAGAATATTAAATTAATCAGAGGTACGCATGTCTATCAAATCGATTTCAGCACTATAAAAGGATTCAAAGAAGGAAATTTAATAGTTGAGCCAGGAGACATTGTTTATGTTGAGCCAATACGAAGACCATTTAGCGAAGCTCTGAGGGATAACTATATGTTATTCTATGTTTTTGTCTTAACCTTTACTACAGTCATTGCCAACCGAATTAAATAATTATTTTGAAAGAGCCCATCGAAAATAGGATTCCTAGCAACCAGCAAGATGCCATTGATACAGATAAATTGCGAGCTGTTGTTAAGCGAAATACCTGGTGGATCGTGGTGATTTTTTTATTCTGCAATGGCTCCGCCTATCTTGCCACACGATGGACGAAAGATGTTTTCGAATCTGAATCTCAATTGAAACTAGATGTAAAAAGAGACGCTACCGAATTAGGCATAAAGGAAGTTGTTCAAGATCAAAACAACGACATGGTGCTTGGAGAAATTGAACAAATAAAATCGAAGGTATTTCTAAATAAAATTATTGACTCACTAAACTTAATTGTTAGTTACTACAGCGAAGGCAATGTTTTGAACAACGAGTTGTACAAATCCTCTCCTTTTAAAGTGGAAATCATTAAGGTTACTCCTGATTTGAACGATATCCCCATTCATTTTATTCCAACCGGATCGAAAACGTTCAAATTAAAAATCGCAAAGAATGGACAAGAGTTTGTCGGTAATTATGAAATACCACTAAGAATCGGCACTTCAATATTGGTGTTAATGAATTGCGGGCATCTGTCAGAAAACGAATCAAACGATTACCATTTCATCATCAATAGCCGGGATAATCTATCATCGCTTCTTTCAAAAAATGCGATTGTTGAACCATTGAATGTAAATGCAAACACCATTCGGATTTCGTTTAAAGATTACAACAAGCAGAAAGCCATTGACATCGTCAATAAAATAGATTCGGTTTACATCAGTTACAGTAATCAGCAAAAGAATTTGGCCAATCGTCAAAAAATAGATTGGCTGAATCGTGAACTTGGACAACTCGAAAAAAGAATGCAAGACTACGAGAGCTACTTTGAAGAGTTCACCTTGCAAAACAAAAGCAGTGACGCAGCTCAAGACATCAAGCGCACAATTTATTTGATCAACAAATACGACTCGCAGCGATACTCGCTTAACAAAAAATTGATTGAACTAAGTGGGTTGATGGAATCACTCGTCAATGAAAAAAGTAAATCTTTCACAAGTCAATATTCTTTTTTGCCTGAATTCTTTAACAAGCGACTGGAAACACTGTCGTTGCTAATGCAAGAACGAGAT
Source organism: Cytophagales bacterium (assembly GCA_003541895.1). Lineage (GTDB taxonomy): Bacteria > Bacteroidota > Bacteroidia > Cytophagales > Cyclobacteriaceae > ELB16-189. Next base: position 3,701 of record DPLR01000087.1, read on the forward strand.
AGGCTATCGTTAGCCTACAATGAAAACACCTTAGCCTTCCGTCAAAAGCAAAAAGAAGTTACCGCCTTGAAAGATCAGCTCTATGAGCAACTTTCTGCACTTAAAACCGACTGGCTAAACACACTGAATGATTTAGTGAAGGAAAAACAAAAGCTTGAAAAAGACTTTCTTTCGATGCCAGACAAAAACACCAAGTTTGCCAAGAACCAACGCTTCTATAATTTATATACGGAATTCTACCTCTCGATGATTCAATCGAAAGCGCAATTCGAAATTGCCCAAGCAGGCAGTACTCCCG
>DPLR01000307.1 GCA_003541895.1 Cytophagales bacterium
TTGACTGTTAGCGATAACAGCCCGCTTGCTCCAGGCCAAACAAGAACAGTTGAAGTAACTGCTTCTGATGCGGCATGGGAAGTATATCGTTTAGCCGACTTAATCTATGATCCAGATAGCCGTTTTGCAGGCTTACTGTTCTTCACTGATGAAGCTGGAAACCGTCAAATGGTTACTATCGATGCTCCATTAATCCCATCTTTTATCTAATAAATAATTAAGTAGCAGATTCAAACCTGCTATGTAATGGGATTTAAACCCTCATCACCGAAAGGTGGTGAGGGTTTTTTATTGTTTAAGCTTTTTGAAAAAGACGAGTCTATCTATAGACTTGCAGTTAGCGGTGAAAGTAAGCGAATATAATTGTATCCACTATACAGTTTTCAGTTTTTCTATTGATCTGCAAGCGTCACGGATGGCTTCAACAAAACTTGGATAAGAATGTATAGTTCTAATAATGTCTTCATTGTTAGCGGAAAACTCCATCGCAAGGGTGGCTTCTGCGATCAGTTCGGATGCATCGCTTGCAATTATATGGACACCAAGAATTTCATCGGTTTCTACACAGCTAATAATTTTAATGATACCTTTTGACTTGTTTCTTGAAATAGCTTTTGGATTCATGCTTAGAGAAAAAAGCCCAATTTTAATGGGGTCACCAATGGACTTAATGCTTTGTTCAGTTTGCACAACCCAGGCTATTTCAGGTTCTGTATAGATAATATTAGGCATTGCTCCATAATTAATAGGTAAGTTTTTAATGCCTTCGATTTGTTCTGCAACAAAATATCCTTCGGCCAATCCTTTATGGGCAAGCATCGGCCCCAGAAGTGTTAAATCACCTATAGCATAGACATTAGGCAAATTAGTCCGATATTTTTCATTAACATGCACATAACCATTTTCATCGAGAAGTAAATTCGCTTCGGGCGCGGCAATATTATCAGAATTAGGCTTTCGGCCAGAGGCGACAATAAGTTTATCAACCCGAATTGCATGGCTACCTTCTGAATCTTGATATTCGACTAAAACTTTTTTATTGATGATTTTAGTGGATATAACACGTGTTCCAAGCCTTAATTCCAAACCTTGTTCGGTGAAAATTTTATAAGCTTCTCGAGAAATTTGATGATCCGCTAAGCTAAGAAATATTTCTTGGGCATCCAATAAGATAGTTTCGGCACCTAATCTGTTCCAAATTCCGGCTAATTCAAGGCCAGCGACGCCAGCTCCCAATATCGCGAGACGTTTAGGTACTTCTACAAGATTTAAAGCCGCAGTGGCATCAAGGATGAATTCATTGTCGACTACAGCGCAAGGAATTGAAATGGGGTTAGATTCTGTGGCTAAAACGATTGCTTCAGAGGTTATTGTTTTAGATGCAGGGGAAATTATTTCTACAACGTGGGGTTTTAGCAGCTTGGCACTAGCATTTACGAAGTCTATTTTGTAATCGTTAAATTGTTTTGCAGTTTGTAGATTCACCAAATTAAGAATGGTTTCTTTTCTTTGTACCATTTTACGTGCATCAAACGATACATTTTCAACATTAATGCCGTGAGAATTAATATTGTTTACAACAGATTCATAAAGTGTTGCGGATTCCAATAAAGTTACTGTAGCTAAACAACCTGCATTCGTAAAGATACCAGAAGCTGCTTTTTTGCTATTCCCAAGTGATAAATTATCTATGCATAAAGTTTTTAAACCTAACTGCGCACTTCTGATAGCGCAAGCACATCCAGATGGGCCGGAACCAATTACGATAACATCATATTTATTCTTGAGTTTTATCATGAATTATATATTTAGAAGTAAATGGGCGGGTGCTTCAAGACACTCTTTGATAGTCACTAAAAATTGAACGGCATCACGACCGTCAACTAGCCGATGATCATAAGATAGTGCCAAGTACATGATTGGCCTAATAACAACTTGACCGTTTTCGACGACAGGACGGTCTTTGATGGCATGCATACCTAAAATCGCGCACTGCGGTGGGTTGAGAATTGGAGTAGACAACATAGATCCAAAAACCCCGCCATTTGTTATAGTAAAGGTACCGCCCTTTAGATCATCAAAGCTTAATGTGCCTGAGCGGGCTTTTTCACCGAAATCAACAATACCTTTTTCTATGCCAGCAAAATCAAGTTGATCGGCATCACGCAACACAGGTACGATCAAGCCGCGAGGTGTGCTGATAGCAATACCAATATCGTAATAACCGTGATAAATGATGTCCGTGTTATCAATTGAAGCGTTAATGGCAGGGAAGCGCTTGAGGGCTTCTATGGATGCTTTAACAAAGAAAGACATAAAGCCCAGCTTTGTATTATGTTTTTGTTCAAACCGCGTTTTGTATTGGTTACGAAGTTCGATTATGTTTTGCATGTCGACTTCATTAAATGTCGTCAACATCGCCGCATTTTGTTGGGCTTGCAACAGCCGTTCGGCGATTTTTGCCCGTAGCCGCGTCATGGCAACACGTTGTTCGGGACGGTGCATTGAGGAGATAGTCAGGTTGGATTCTGCAGGTTCCATGGATGTTTGTTTAACTTCTGTTAGCACACCAGTATCAGTTGAAGCTTTTGTCTCTTTCGGATAATCCTTGTTGATATGATCCAAAACATCCATTTTGGTGAGGCGACCATCTTTTCCAGTTCCTGTGATTGTGGAAGGATCTAGCGCATTTTCATGAACAAGTCGACGTACAGAAGGGCTTAAAGGGATTTCCGTGTGCTTGGTTTTAGGAGTAAGCGTCGTTGTGTCAATTGTGACAGGATTTTGTTTAGTGGCGATGTCAATTGTGGCTAACGGTTGGCCGCCCGTGACAATGGCACCGCTATCTTTAAGGATGGCGGAAAGTACGCCAGATTCAGGTGCAGGGACTTCCAAAACTACCTTATCCGTTTCCAGGTCCACAAGGTTTTCATTTTTCAGGACGCTATCACCCGGTTGTTTATGCCAGTTGACGACAGTTGCATCAGAAACTGATTCGGGTAGATTAGGTGTTAAAACTTCTATGCTCATATTATTTTCCTGAAGGGTCGCCGTACAAGGCAGATTGCACGACAGCTTTTTGTTGTTCTATGTGGACGTGGAAGTGCC
>DPLR01000043.1 GCA_003541895.1 Cytophagales bacterium
TTGTGATTGTGCTGTTTGTTTTTAAAAAGAAGTTAAAGTTTCTCTTCGAACATTTCTTTGTAATCGTGGAGTTTGTACCCGTAGAGGGGAAAAGACTCAAAAAACCTCCCGCGCCCCGCCATTAATTCTGCCCGGCCATTGCTGATTTGATCAATGGACGCAAAACTTTGATAGATACGAACAGGATCGGATGAACTCAACACTGTTACTGCGCTACCGAGTTTAATTTTTTTGGTAACGGTAGCAGCGGCAGCCAACACGACTTCGGGAACGGACACTGCGTAATCGGGACGATGATGTTCGCCTATACCGAAAAATTCAATCCCCACTTCGTCCATGAGTTTTATTTCTTCGATGAGTTCGCGCAACCGCTCGCCCGCGGGCATGGGTTTTCCTTGATTGTCGTAGTGGTTATCACCAAACATGCCAATGCCTAGTTCCATATTTTTGCTGAGTGAATTAATTTTTAAAACAGTAATGACAAAGATGTGGAATAATTAGTTCCCAGAAGCCCGATGCGTTTCCTTTTCGGATCAGCTTAGCAGAGTGGGAGAGTCTTTTGGCATTTTGTTCTGTTGAAGTAGTGAAATGTTATTCAGCGTAACTTGTGCAATTTCAGATAGCGCTTCTTCGGTAAAGAAAGCTTGATGTGCAGTGATCAGCACATTGGGGAAACTCATGAGCCGCTGAATGTTATCATCGTCAATAATGTTGGCTGAAAGATCGCGGAAGAATAATTTTTCTTCTTGCTCATAAACATCAATACAAAGTGCGCCCACTTTTTTCGTCTTCAGCGCTTCAATAATATCCACTGTGTTGATCAGGCCGCCACGACTGGTGTTGATAATGGTAACTCCTTGTTTCATCAATACCAGCGTTTGTTTGTTGATGAGGTAATGGTTTTCTTTAGTGAGTGGGCAATGCAGTGAGATGATGTCTGACGCTCGCAATACTTCTTCCAGCGAACAATAGTTTATTTCTTGAGCCAACGTGGAGTCGGGGAAAACATCATGAGCGAGAATGCGGCATCCAAAGCCACGCATGATTTTGATAAATGCTTTGCCGATCTTGCCCGTACCGATTACCCCAATGGTTTTGCCGTTCAGGTTGTAGCCTAATAATCCATTCAATGAAAAATTTTGTTCGCGCACGCGATTGTATGCTTTGTGTGTTTTACGGTTGATGGTAAGCAACATGGCCACGGTGTGTTCGGCAACTGCTTCGGGCGAATAAGAAGGTACACGGCAAACAGCCATGTTAAATTTTTTGGCAGCCTCGAGGTTAACATTATTGAAACCCGCGCAACGAAGAGCTATGATTTTTACGCCACGGCTGGCAAGAACTTCAATCACCTCAGCAGAGAGTTTATCATTAACAAAAACGCAGACTGCTTCAGCGTTTTCAACCGCGTTGACAATATGAGGCCCCAGATGAGTTTCATGATATTCAATATCGAAACCATAGTTTTGATTAACCCGATCAAAAAATAGTTTATCGTATGGCTTGGCAGAGAAGAAGAAGATTTTCATAGAATAGATTTAAACTTTATTACAAACTTAAGTTTTTAGAAAAATATTTTATCAAGAATAATATCAGATAAGGATTTCACTTTTAAACCAAACGAGAAGGACAGCGATAAAGAAAAAAACTTAACTTCGGGCTCACTTAAATCGACAATTACAAAAAGAATATATTTCATGTTTACAGGTATCATTGAGACGGTGGGTGAAGTAGTTGCAATAAAAAACGAAGGCACCAACAAACATTTTAAAATTGCAAGCAAGATCAGCCATGAGTTGCGCGTAGATCAAAGTCTCTCGCACAACGGGGTTTGCCTTACTGTAGTTTGGGTGGGCGATGGTTTTCATTGGGTTGTGGCCGTGCAAGAGACATTGCAAAAATCGAACTTGGGTTTGCTACAAGAGGGAGATCATCTAAATCTAGAACGATGTATGGTAGCCAATGGGCGATTCGATGGCCACGTTGTGCAAGGCCATGTTGATCAAGTAGCAAAAGTGAAATCCATTCAAGATCAAAATGGAAGTTGGCTGATGACTTTCAATTATGATTCTTCACTCGGAAATATTACCGTAGAGAAAGGTTCGATTGCTGTGAACGGAGTTAGCCTCACCTGCTTTCAATCGCATGACGGGGAGTTTTCTGTAGCCATCATTCCTTACACTTTTGAAAATACCAACTTCAATCAATTGAAATCGGGTGATACGGTGAATCTTGAATTTGATATTATTGGGAAATACGTGAAACGAATTTTGGGTAAATAAAATTATTATATGTGAGCCATCTGACCGATCTGATGGCTAAAGAATATTTATTGAGAAAACCTTTTACATAAATCATTTTTTCATTCTGCTTACGTAAATAATATCTTTGACGATTCTTTTGAACGCATGAGCACCGCAACAAAAAAAGTAAATGAAATAGTGGATGCAGATTTGCTGAATGTATGTCTACAGGCGTATCGACTCATGTGCACTTCAAAGCGATTGGCAGAGCTTTATGATGAAAGACGTGATGAGTGCGCCAAGTATGTTCACAGTACTTCACGCGGACATGAAGCCATTCAATTAGCCGCAGGCTTTCAGTTGAAGGCGATTGATTTTGTATCTCCCTATTATCGTGATGAATCAATGCTGTTGGCGATCGGGTTGGAGCCTTACGAGTTGATGCTGCAATTGATGGCTAAACGCGATGATCCTTTTTCGGGCGGCAGAAGTTATTACGGTCATCCCTCGCTGAAGCGAAAAGGTTTTCCTACAATTCCTCATCAAAGTTCGGCTACAGGCATGCAAGCGATACCAGCTACAGGTATGGCGCATGGCATTTCGTATTTGGAGTCGGAAGGTTTGCTGAAAGAAAAATCAGTGGTGCTTTGTTCTTTGGGCGATGGTTCTGTCACCGAAGGCGAAGTGGCTGAAGCATTTCAGATGGCCGTGTTGAAAAAACTTCCAATAATTTATTTGATTCAAGATAATGGTTGGGGAATTTCCGCCACGGGTGAGGAGATGCGCACGATGGATGCATTTGAATATGCAGCTGGCTTCAAAGGTCTAGAGCGAATGCGAGTCGATGGTTCTGATTTTATGAATAGTTACAGTGGATTAAAATCGGCATTTGATTTTGTGCGCAAAAAGCGCGCACCTATTCTTATTCATGCACATTGTCCATTGTTGGGTCACCATACCTCAGGAGTTAGGAAAGAGTGGTATCGAGGCGATGACTTGAAGATCCACGCAAAAGAAGATCCCATTGTAAAACTGGAAAAATATTTAATTGAACAACAAGTCAGCCTCGATCAATTGAATGAAATTAAAAAGGAAGCGGAAGAAAAAGTGTTATCCGATTTTAAAAAAGCACTTGATTCTCCTGATCCCGATGTTAGCGATTTTGATTCCCATGAATTTGCAGCTACTCCTGTTACTGAAGAAAAAGGAGTACGCATTCCCGAACATGGTGAAAAAGTGGTGATGGTGGATGCGGCTCTTCATGCGGTAGACGAAATTTTACGTAAACATCCTGAAGCTCTTTTTTATGGTCAAGATGTGGGCGGAAGATTAGGAGGTGTCTTTCGCGAGGCAGCAACACTCGCTGCAAAGTATGGAGATCATCGTGTGTTTAATACGCCAATTCAAGAGGCATACATTGTCGGTTCAACAGCAGGCATGAGTGCAGTAGGGGCGAAGCCGATTGTTGAAATACAATTTGCCGATTACATCTGGCCAGGAATAAATCAATTGGTGGAGGAGCTTTCCAAAAGTTGTTACCTCTCGAAAGGAAAATTTCCTGTGCAGGCGTTGATTCGAGTTCCGATTGGTGCTTACGGTGGAGGAGGCCCTTATCATTCAGGAAGTGTTGAATCTACTTTGCTCACGATTCGAGGCATTAAAGTCGTTTATCCATCTAACGCTGCTGACATGAAGGGATTGCTGAAGGCTTCCTTCTATGATCCAAACCCGGTGGTGTTGCTCGAGCACAAAGGTTTGTATTG
>DPLR01000553.1 GCA_003541895.1 Cytophagales bacterium
TTCTTTCTGCTTATTCACCACCACTTTCGCAAGCTGAATGCTTTTCTCTTTGTAGTCTTCTTTGATTTTGTAGTATTGCTCAGTTTGCTTTGCCTGCTTCTCCAGGCTCTTCATATTTTTCTCAATCTCGAAAAGCAAATCTTCTACGCGCTCAAGGTCAGCATCAGTGTCTTCCAGTTTCTTTAATGTTTCTTTCTTGCGTTTTTTGAACTTGGAAATCCCGGCAGCTTCTTCAAATAAAGATCTCCTTGAATTGTCGCGGTCGTTCAAAAGATCATCCACCATTCCAAGTTCGATAATCGCGTAGCTGTTCGATGCAACACCGGTATCTAGAAACAAATTGGTGATGTCCTTCAAACGACAAGAAACTCCATTCAACAAATATTCAGATTCGCCCGAGCGATAAAGCCTTCTCGTAATCGTGATCTGTGAATACTCAGTTGGTAAAATATTTTTGGTGTTGTTGATTGTGAGCGATACTTCGGCCATTTGTTGTGCTGAGCGTTGGCTTGTGCCATTGAAGATTACGTTCTCCATTTTTTCGGAACGTAGGGCACTGGTCTTCTGCTCACCAAGCACCCAACGGATGGAATCAACAACGTTCGATTTGCCACATCCGTTCGGGCCTACTATGCCCGTAATCCCCTCGTCAAAATTGATCACGATTTTGTCGGCAAAACTTTTGAATCCTTTGATCTCTAACTTCGATAACTGCATGGTGTAATTTGTAAGTGGTTGTTTCTTCAGCTTCTACACTTTTCGTCTAAAGAAAGTCGGCAAAGATAAAAGCCCGATCGACATTTGAAAAACCACCTATTCTCAATTCATGCACATTTTATCCCAACCGTCAAATCGGATCACTAATCATCTCGAAAATGGGGAACCAGTAAACGACTTCCGGTTGAGCATGGGCGAATTAGAGGGGCTAACTGCTTGAAATTTAAAATAATCCCTATCTTTGGTCAATGGACGATTTAAGGATTGTATTCTGGATAATTGTTGGGATAATATACATCATCACAAAAGTTCGAAAGAAACAACAGCCGATCGTTCCTAAAAGCGAACCTAAACCTTCGGAGCCGGAATTAACAGACAGGCCATTAACTTTTGATGAGCTGCTCAGAGAAATACAAGCAGCAAAGCCAAAACCTCAGCCAGTCCTCAAGAAACCGGAATATGTTGATTATGATGACGGTTTGGAGGAAGAGAAGAAGCCGATTGAGAAAACAGATTTCGATTATCGGAACGAAGATCAGATATATGAAACCTATGAGCGAGCCAAGCAGGAAGCTTTTCATAGACCATCGATGGAAGAAACTTTAAAACTGGAAAATACCGTTGTTCGGTTTGGACAGTTTAAGAACTATACTCGGAATGATCGCCCAAGTTTGGCCGCAGAATATGCGAATGATTTGCGTGACCCTGAAAATTTTAGGAAGGCATTCATTTTGAGCGAGATATTGAACAGAAGGTTTTAGAAACCTTATTTTTTGAACTAAATATTACTTAGATGGGATAAGCCGGTTATTCTACAGGCTGATTTTTTAGCTTATACCCATCTTTACGAATGAAGTTAGGTTACAAAGATTTGATATGAACTATCTATATTGCAATAATTTTTTGAACAATTAATGGATATGATTATACCTAGATGATTCTTGAGCAGGTATTTAACACTGGCGATGGTTTTGTGCTTTGGGTTGGTTAGAGCGCAAGGTGATTGTAAAGAAACCAAAGCCACTATTGAAGTATTGCAGGCCAGCCAGAATGATGATAAAGCTTTAGTCAAGATCAATTTCCATGATCAAAACAGTTTATCATTTCAAGTTTCTTTAGTTGGCCCGAAAGGTTTTTTTAAGGACAATATTCAAGAGAAAGAAATAAAAGGCCTTAAGGAGGGAACATATACCTTAGTGTTAACTCCAATTCATGAGAAAGATAATTTTTGCATGAAGCATTTCGAATTCACTATAAAGAATTAAATGAACGGGTTAAGCATTGTTCAGATACTTTTTTTGGCATTTGCGTTGACAAGTGCTTCGGTGGTTTTTTCACAGCCAACCTTTACTATTTCCAACAAGAAGGATGCTTGTAATGGCCTGCAAAATGGTTCATTCGATATTACTGTTTCTGCTGGCACCGGCACGGTTAGTGCATTTGTTTTTAATGCCGGTCATTCGCCCAATCCTATTGGGCCTATTTCTTTGACGGTTGGTGTACCAACTTCAGTAACAGGACTTGTTGGTACAGGAGCTGGCAATTCTACTCTAGTTGTGGTGAGTGATGATAACGGTAGTAGTAGTTCCTCGGTCACTATTTTTCTTCGCTCAAACGTTTCAGTTTCGTTGGTTTCAAAAACGGATGTCACCACCTGTTCACCTTACAACGGTGCCATCAGTATAAGTGCATCGGGTGGATCGTCATCCTATACGTTTTCGTGGAGTGGCCCGAGTGGTTTCACTGATCCTGGCACACAAAATATTTCAGCGATTGGTCCGGGTGATTATACTGTAACAGTCAATGATGCCAATACCGCTTGTTCTGCATCTTTGGGCCCGATTACAATTAATATTGGTTCGCCTTCCATCACGCTTGGATCTATACCGGGAGTTTGCTCAGGAACTACCTCAAGCACTTTGCCTTACAGTGCAACAACAGGTAGCCCAGACCAATACACCATAGACTGGGATAACACGGCAAATAGCGCAGGCCTTGCCGATGTTGCATATACTGCGCTTCCTGCTTCACCCATTCCGATTTCAGGAATTCCAACGGTGG
>DPLR01000654.1 GCA_003541895.1 Cytophagales bacterium
TCATTGGGTACCGCAGCTATGTCCATAATCTTCACGTGAGTCAAATTGCACAATTTAGCACACCTGCCATTATGATAAAAGTCATATAGCAAAATGATCTCTATGCCTTTACTTATTTTCTCCTAGAGATATTTTTGCCCTTACCAGTTCTTATTTGAGGCTTTGCCATGACTAATGCTATTTTGTGCGCTGTTGATTTTACTGACTCTTCGAAGGAAGCCCTGAAGTGGTCGGTTGCGCTTGCCCGTGACCTTAAAGCTCACCTCACGGTTCTCCATACCTATCGGTTGCTTCAAACCCAAAATGGAGAAGCCGTGGCCATGAAGATGAAAACCGAAACGGAGGCTATCAAGAACCTGATGGCACTTGAAAAAGAGTTACTCAAAGGGCAAGACATTACCTATGACCTGAAATCAGAAATCGGTTTTATTGCAGACCGGATAAAAGAGCACGCCAAGAAAAACAAGTTACGTTTGTTGGTGATTGGCAAGCATGTTACTACGGCAAACATCGAATCATTGAACGAAGCCATTGAAGAAATTGGCGTGCCGCTGGCAATTGTTCCTTAACAGGATTTTTTCACAAGACTAAATTAACTGGTTATACTCTATCCAGTTTGTTTGCTTTTGCGATGAACCGCAAAAAACTTCTCTTCATATCTTTGTAGCTCTTCTCGAAAGTTTCTAATTCTTCCATTAACGCATCGTGCTCTTTAAAATATTCGGTGAGTGTTTCGTTTTTTGTTTTTAACATCGATGCCACATGGCCTTCATGATGGCGAAGTTTTGAGCGAAGGCCATCGATTACTTCACCACCGTAATAAGTAATCAGATTCTGAAAATGATCCACTTTCTTTTTGTCGGCTACTTTGTAAAACAAGCCTGCATTATCTTCCAGTGTTTTTTGAAAGAACAATAATTCACTTTTCCATAGCATCAAAGAAGAAAGCCACTGTAAGGTTATTTTATGTTTTTTAATCAATGAAGGTTGAATAACATAATTTTTAGAGGTGCTAATTGCTGAGATCATAACTTTTTGTTTTTGCCAACAAGTAAGAGCGAATCGACTCCAATCAAAATGACTTACGCTTACTTCACCAATGACGGGTATCATGCACAATACTGATAGAAAATCAGCGTAAAATATTTATTTAATACTATATTGGTCATGTCGCTAAAGCAGGTGCATGAAAAACTGGTTGAACATCAAAAATTTTCTGGATGAAATCGGAGGCATTTCCAATTTCATTGCTCGGTTTTTTCAAGAAGGATTTAAGCCGCGCTATGAATTTGCCGAGCTCATTCGCCAGTGCTATTGGGTAGGATACAAATCGCTTCCACTAGTTGGCATTACGGCTTTCATTATGGGGTTGGTACTCACCATTCAATCGAGGCCAACATTGGTAAAGTTTGGTGCTGAGTCAATGTTGCCCATGATGGTTTCGGTTTCATTAGTGCGCGAGATTTCACCGGTGATTACGGCTCTTATCTGCGCTGGTAAAGTAGGCTCGGGCATGGGTGCCGAGCTTGGCTCGATGCGCGTTACGGAGCAAATCGATGCCATGGAAGTTTCAGGAACAAACCCTTTCAAGTATTTAATTGTAACGCGCATCATTGCCACTACACTAATGCTTCCCATTCTTTCCAATTTATCAAACGCCATTTCGCTCTATGGCGGCTACCTCGGTGTTAACATCCGCGGCAACATTAGCTGGCATTTGTATTGGACTCAGGTTTTCAACGCCATCTCTTACAGCGATTTGCTTCCATCGGTAATCAAAACTTTTTTCTTTGGCTTTGCCATCGGTGTGGTTGGTTGCTACAAAGGATATTTTTCTAGCAAAGGCACCGAAGGCGTGGGGCGGTCGGCCAACTCGGCTGTGGTCATCGCATCGCTGCTCGTATTTATTATTGACTTAATTGCCGTACAAATTGTTGACTTACTTGGCTTGACTTAAATTATGGAAAAAGAAAGTGTTATCGAGATCAGAAATTTGAATAAATCTTTTGGCAGCAACCATGTGCTCACCAATTTTGAAATGGATTTATTGAAAGGTGAAAACCTGGCCGTGCTAGGAAAATCGGGGTCGGGTAAGTCAGTGCTGATTAAATGCATTATCGGATTGTATTTTCCGGAACAAGGTTCGATCAAATTGTTTGACCGCGACATCAGTGAATTCGATCATTACGAATGGGATAGAGTACGCCAACGCATTGGGTTTCTCTTCCAAAGCAATGCTCTTTACGATTCAATGACCATTCGTGAAAACCTGGAGTTCCCTTTGCGGAGACACGAACTAAAGCATCTCACCGACAAAGAAACCGAAAATCTAATTATCGATACCTTATCAAACGTTGGCTTAGAGCACACCATCGACATGATGCCGTCTGAATTATCAGGAGGAATGCGAAAACGAATTGCCCTGGCGCGCGCATTGATTTTGAAGCCCGAAATCATTTTGTACGATGAACCAACCACGGGCCTAGACCCAATCACTTCTCGCGAGATCAGTCATTTGATCTTGGAAGTGCAAAAAAAATACAACACATCTTCCATTATTATATCGCACGACATGAGTTGCATTAACATTGCTTCAAATCGCATTATTATGCTGATAGAAGGCCGGTGTTATGCGCAAGGGGATTACGATCATCTTAAAAATATGGAGGATGAAAAAGTAAAAGAATTCTTTCTATGAAAAGTAGAGCAATTGATAACTTTAAACTAGGAATCTTCGTAACCTCAGGGATTCTGTTTCTGATTTTTTCATTGTACATGATTGGTCGCAATAAAAATTTATTCAGCTCAACATTTAATATCAGTGCGAATTTTAACAATGTAAATGGGCTGGCCCCTGGCAACAATGTGCGCTTTGCCGGCATTGATGTGGGTACGGTTGGGCGAATTGAAATTATGAGTGACACCTTGGTGCGCGTAACCATGGTCTTAGAAAAAGATGTAAAAAAATTTATTAAGAA
>DPLR01000527.1 GCA_003541895.1 Cytophagales bacterium
ATATGGTGCTCAGGAAGATTTCCTTACTACATGGATACGTATGGATTTCATTCCATTCACGGGCGAGCGCTTTCCATTGCCTCAGGCTTAAAAATTTCACGACCCGATTTGAGCGTATGGGTAGTAACCGGTGATGGTGACAACATGAGCATAGGAGGGAACCACTTCATCCACACCTGTAGAAGAAATGTTGACCTGAATATCATGATGTTCAACAATGAAGTTTACAGTCTTACCAAAGGTCAGTATTCTCCAACATCTCATCGGGGGCAGATTACAAAATCATCTCCACTTGGAGTTTTGGATGATCCATTCAATCCAGTGGCTCTTGCTTTAGGAGCTGGTGCAACATTTGTGGCTCGTGGTCACGACAAAGATCGGGCTCAGCTTCAATCGCTGCTGAAGCGTGCGTATGAACACAAGGGGATTTCGTTCATCGAGATTTATACAAACTGCCGAATCTTCAACGATGGCGCATTTGATTTATACACCAATGCAGATACCAGAGATAATTCAACTATTTTCTTGGAGCATGGTAAACCTTTGGTGTTTGGTAAAACAAAGAACAAAGGAATTATTCTTGATGGCTACACACCACGCGTTGTAAATCTTGATCAAGGTGAGCATTCGATAAATGATTTGCTCATTCACAATGAAAAGGATAGTACGCTTGCTTTCATTTTGGCGAACATGACCTACAGTGAAGATTTACCTCGACCGATGGGTGTTTTGCAAGCCATTGATCGAGCACCGTATGAAGTGCGCGTGGCTAATCAAATACAACACGAGATAGTCACCAAAGGCGAAGGCGACTTGCAGACATTGCTTACGGGTGAAGTGAGTTGGCTTGTGTGATTCAAAATTTATTCAATAAGATATTAACGCTTGCGGTAAGGGTTTAGTACGCACGCGCTAATGAGAGCTGAGAGCATAACTTGCCTTCAGCAAAACCTAGCATCCATGCACATGCGTGGATGCTTCTTTTCTTTCTTGAGAAGTAAATTTTCAATAGTCAAATTTCGCTTAACTGATTAGCACGGACTTTTTATTCTAAGAAAATCCGAACGATGATTTTACTTTCTATCGAACCATTTCATCGCTGGCTTTTTGCATGCGGGAGAATACCGAATGTGGTTTGCTCACAGGATAAGTTTCAAGCATCTTTAAACTTATAGCAACAATATCGCCCATCGATTGGCATTTCAGAAATGAGTCATCGCCATACAATGCAGCAAGTTGAGTTTTTAGTTGAAGTATGTTTTCTTCGGTAGATAAATCTTCCGTACGCATGGCTAGCATCAAGGCATCAAGCTGGCCGTTGGCTGCTACTACTCGCGTAAGTAACCGGGTGCGTTCTTCTTTTTGATATTGCTGGGTTAATACGGTAGACAATGATTTGAAGCCCAAATTGATAATGGGATTATTCTCCTTAAAATATTGCGGCATGTAAATTTTTAAATTCCCTTCGTAACAATGCTGATCAAAATCAATAGCTCGAAGTCGGAAATAGGTTTCGTCAAAATCAGGAATCATCTCCACCACAAAATTGTCATTACGCATGTCACCGAGCAGCTGCACTAAACTGCGCTCGTTAAATTTTACAAACTCTTTGGCAATACGGATGGGATTGAAATTCTGAAGAGGTAAATATTTTTTGATGAATGTGTCGCCCGGAATACCTTGTATGTGCTCCTCAATCATCGTGGATCCCTTGATCAAATAATTAATTCGATTGGGTGAGAGCAAATGTTCGAGTTCCATTCCATAAACCCTTGACATATCTGCTTGCTTCACATAGAAGTAATCAAACAAGTCATTAATGCGATTAACGATTCTCACTCGGAAGGGATGGGTGTTGGCATACAAGCAGTAATCAACCCGATCAATGTACAAGTGATCAATAGCTGCTACATCGCCACCTACTTTTAGTT
Source organism: Cytophagales bacterium (assembly GCA_003541895.1). Classification (GTDB taxonomy): domain Bacteria; phylum Bacteroidota; class Bacteroidia; order Cytophagales; family Cyclobacteriaceae; genus ELB16-189. Next base: position 1,932 of record DPLR01000527.1, read on the forward strand.
GAGCATAAACTTTGCGAAGGTTTTCAAAGATGGCGCGTTGGTCGCGTTCATGGTAGATCATGGTTTCCCAAAGTGTGTCTGCTCCGTTTTTATCGAAGAAGGTAACACGGCTAGCGGGATTCACTAAATCAGCATACGCAAAGGGTACGGTTGCTTCTCTCTGTGTGAGATGCAGATATCCTTGAAGTGCTTTACTTAATGGATACGTTGGTTTTTTAAAACGTATCTCTGCCATGTTGTTAAATCTCAGACTTCAATTGACCAACCCACTTTTCAATTCTACTTGCGGTCTGGCCTTTTTGATTTTCTTCGTCTATGACTAAGCCTAGAAATTTTCCATCGACCACAGCTTTTGATGCTGAGAAATTGTAGCCTTCGGTTGGCCATGCGCCAATGAAAGAAGCTCCTTTATCTTTTATGCGATCGTGGATAATGCCAACAGCATCAATAAAAGTATCGGGATAGCCATCGGCATCGCCTAAGCCTACGTACGAAACTTTCTTGCCTGCATAGTCTACCTTTTCAGCTTCATCGATAAAGCCTTCCCAATCTTCTTGCAATTGACCGATATCCCACGTGGGGCATGCAAAGATCACCACTGGGTAGGGTTGCACATCATCGGCTGTAGTTGAATTGACATTGTTCAATTCAGCGTCATCGCCCAGTAACTGTTGAATCTGATTTACTATTCGTTCGGTGTTTCCTTCTGTTGATCCGAAGAAGATTCCAATGTTAGCCATAGTTATATAGTTTTAGTTGAATTATGTTTTTGTATTTGAATTATAGATTGTCATGGTGCCGGTCTTCTAGCTCACCGCGCTTTGGATGATATTGCATGAAGAGTTCTGACTTCATTAGTATGTCAACATATTGGGCGCGCTTGTAGGCAAATGGGTCGGGAAGATTTTCTTTTGAGAGTTTCCCTTGGATCTCCAGTAATGACGAATATTTTTTCTTCATCATCCAACCTTCTATTTCGGCAATCATGTTTGAGATGGTACTGATGCCGCGCTTGTACACAGCACTTACAACTTGTACGGCATTGGCTCCTGCCAAAATCATTTTTAAAACATCCTTACCATTCATTATACCTGTATTGCAAATAACACCGCCTCTTATTTTTTGATGAAGCAAACCTGCGTAGCGCAAGGCAAGTCGGTTGTCGCTTTCACTACTGAAGTTGTAAGGATAATGATGCGCCTCCAGATCAATGTCAATGTCTGGTTGAAAAAGTCGATTGAATAAAACGAAACCATCTACACCAATTTTGTCCATCCTTGAAATTAAGTGAAGTGCATTTGTATAAAACGAACTTAACTTAACGAACAAAGGAAGGCGCACACCCGCACGAATCACCTCCAGCGTTTTTAATTGTTTCTCCTCAATGGCATTCGCATCTAAATCAAAATCGATTTGATTGTGATAGAAATTTACTTCGAGCGCATCAATTCCGGTATCTTCCATTTTTAATGCATACTCCAACCACGAATCATTGTTGATGCAATTCAAACTTCCGATCAATGGAATTTTTATTTTGCTCCGAGCTTCTTTTAACTGAAGCAGATGTTCGGCAGGCCCGGCATGACGAATGGGAGGGAAGAAGGAACTGTGCTCTGAATCCCAATTGCTATACGACTCATTGATTTCGTCCATTCGGAGAGATTCATATTGAATCTGTTCTTCGAACAACGATTTAAAAACAATTGCAGCAGCACCGGCTTCTTCAAGTTTTTCTAAGTTGTGCGGATTGGAGACTAAATTGCTGGCCCCAATTACAATCGGATTTTTTAAAACTAATCCGCCATAACTCACTGTTAGGTTTAAGCTCATCGCATTTAGTTTAAAATTTCAGACAAATGTTTTACATCTTTAAAGCGCTGCTCATTATCGTGAATAGCTAGATCCATTAATCGTTTGGCTTCTTCGGGGTTGGTAAGTGTTAATGTTTTGTACCTGATCTCTTCTTCGATGTAGTCGTCAAACTTCATGTCTGGTTCTGCGCCATCCCAAATGAATGGATTAGAATTCTGACTACGCAAGTCTGGATTGAATCGATACATTGGCCAATACCCTGACTTCACCGCTTTTTCTGATTGCTTTTTGGTGAGCCTCATGTCATACCCATGAGCGATGCAAGGTGAGTAAGCAATAATTATTGAAGGTCCTTTGTGTTTTTCAGCTTCAACGAAAGCGAGTGCAGTTTTCTCGCGGTCCATTCCCATGTTTACGGAAGCCACGTAGGCATTGCCATACGATGCCATCATCAGTCCAAGATTTTTCTTTGATCCTTTTTTTCCATCAGAAGCAAACTTAGCCACTGCTCCACGAGGTGTTGACTTCGAAGCTTGGCCACCTGTGTTGGAGTAAACTTCCGTATCGAGAACCAAAATATTTACTTTACGATTCGAGGCCATCACATGGTCAAGGCCACCAAAGCCGATGTCGTAAGCCCAGCCATCACCA
>DPLR01000054.1 GCA_003541895.1 Cytophagales bacterium
GACATTTTGTAAAAATGGTCCATAATGGAATTGAATATGGCATGATGCAATCCATTGCTGAAGGACTCGAAGTGCTTCATCGCTACGACACCGAAGTTGATCTGGCTGCTGTTACTAAATTATGGAATCACGGTTCGGTGGTTCGTGGTTGGCTAATGGAACTCGCACATACAGCTCTTTCAAAAGATAAAAATCTCGAATCGATCAAAGGAGTTATGAATTCTTCGGGAGAAGGAAAATGGACTGTTGAAACGGCACTAGAAATGGAAGTGCCTGCGCCCGTGATCACTATGTCGTTGCTGATGCGTTACCGCTCGCAATCAAACGATACATTCTCTGGAAAAGTAGTAGCTGCTTTGAGAAATGAATTTGGCGGACACGCAGTAGAGAAAAATAAATAATCAATATTTTTCGTCTTGACTCGGAAAGTCTTTTGACTTCACATCACTTACGTATTGATTCACTGCACCTGTAATCACAGAATTTAAGTCCGCATATCTTCGCAAAAATCGGGGTTTGAATTCGTGCGTAATCCCCAGCATGTCTTGCATCACCAGAACTTGTCCGTCAACATCAGGACCTGCGCCAATGCCAATCACCGGAATGCTCAGTTTGGAAGAAACTTTTTTGGCAAGTTCCGCTGGAATTTTTTCAAGCACCAACCCGAAGCATCCGCACTCTTGTAATAACTCTGCGTCTTCCATCAATTTATTTGCTTCTGCTTCTTCTTTCGCGCGAACAGAATACGTTCCAAATTTATAAATGGATTGCGGGGTCAACCCCAAGTGACCCATCACCGGCACACCAGCACTCAAAATTCGTAAAACAGAATCTTTCACTTCTGCTCCTCCTTCTAACTTCACGGCATGCGCTCCTGATTCTTTCATGATGCGAATGGATGAACGCAATGCTTCGCCCGAACTTCCTTGGTAATATCCGAACGGAATATCGACAACAACCAGCGCACGGTGCACTGCTTTCACCACAGAGGAGGCGTGATAGATCATTTGATCAAGTGTGATCGGCAGCGTAGTTTCGTTACCTGCCATAACATTCGATGCCGAGTCACCCACCAAGATCACATCAATGCCAGCGCTGTCAATAATTCGAGCCATGCTGTAATCATACGCAGTAAGCATAGCGATTTTTTCGCCACGGTTCTTCATCTCTTGAAGTTGGTGCGTGGTTATTTTCTTTACTTCTGTTTTCTTGTGGATGGACATGGTAATCTGATTTCAGGTGAATAAAATTACTGATTTAAAATCAGATCAAAATCGCAAATCTTGCTGGTGAAAATTTCAAAAATCTAGCGAAGATAAACCGCTGCACCTTTTCCTAACTTCACTTCAACATGGTCGGTTAGCGTGGTTGCTAATTCAAACCCTGTGTAATTGGGAACAATTGGGAACAACGGATTGCTCCGATTTACTAACACTGCCACTTCTACTTTTTTCACTTCAGCGTTAAGAAATGGTTTCATGCCATATGCCAGTGTTCGAGCCGTGTTGAGTACGTCATCTATCAGAACAATGCATTTGTTCTTTAAATTTTTTGTTGGAGTATCAATTACAACTTCACTTTGAGTCGGTGAAAATTTATCGAGCGAAACTTTAACCAACAGAATTGTGAGTGGCGATATCAATTCAAGTTCCTTCTGCAAAAGCTTGGCAAACAAATAGCCTTGGCCGTCAACACCTGCAAGTACTATTGATTTCTCAGAGAAATTATTTTCGTACATCTCAAACGCAATCCGCCTGATCTTCTGGCTCACTTGCTTTGTATTGAGCACTAACGATTTTGTTTCAGCCACGCTCATGGCAACGGAACAACGTGGCTATCTTTGAAGGTAGACAAAATGATGGTGGATTGCATATTATCAACTACCTCAATGTTCGTCACTTTTTCCAACATCAAATTTTGATACGCAGGTATGTCAGATGCTACCACTTTCAAAATAAAATCAGCTTGACCGGTTACATGATGACACTCTACCACTTCAGGAATTTTTGCAATTGCCTTGGTGAATTTCTCGATGTTGTCTTTGTTATGGCCTTTTAATGAAACCATCACAAAAGTGGAAACACCAAGCCCCACACTTGCCATATCTACCACCGCATGATAACTTTTGATCACTCCCTGAGTCTCTAATTTTTTCACGCGCTCCAGCGTAGGTGCGGGCGACAAACCAATCTCTTGAGCCAGTTGTGCGTTAGTGATATTTGAATTTGCCTGAAGCAATTCAATTATCTTTCGGTCGATGTTGTCGAGCTTAACTTTCATAACTAAAAGTTTTTGCCAGGGAAATAAGCTGTCTCTCCAAGCTCTTCTTCTATCCTCAATAACTGATTGTATTTAGCCATACGATCTGAACGCGAGGCAGAACCAGTTTTGATCTGGCCCGTGTTTAATGCTACGGCCAAATCTGCAATCGTGCTGTCTTCTGTTTCGCCCGAGCGGTGTGACATGATACTCTTGTAAGAATTTCTCTTAGCCAAGTTCACGGCATTGATTGTCTCCGTCAATGAACCGATTTGATTTACTTTCACTAAAATTGAATTGGCTACACCCATGTCAATTCCTTTTTGCAAGAATTCAACGTTAGTTACAAACAAATCATCGCCAACCAGTTGAACTTTGTCTTTTACTTTGTCGGTCAGTTTTTTCCAACCAGCCCAATCTT
>DPLR01000160.1 GCA_003541895.1 Cytophagales bacterium
AGTGTAATCAAACGTACCGGGCATTTCGGGACGATACAATGGGAAGGAGTAGACCCCTCTTTTATAAATTTAAAATATATTCCGAGGCACGTAAACCCGGCTGTTGGCGATTCAATAATTACCTCAGGGTATAGCACTGTTTTCCCTGCCGGAATGTTCGTTGGAAAAATAAAAGAATTTAAACTTCGCGATGAATCGTTGTTTTACGACATCAAAGTGGAGTTGGCCCAGGATTTCGGAAAACTGAATTTTGTTGAAGTAGTCAGACATCGATTTAAAAACGAACGTGATTCGCTCGAGCGAATTACCATAGGAGAACCCAAGTAATGCGAAATATTATTTTTTATCTCTTAGCTTTTTTTGCGTACGTCATCCTGCAGGCGTTCTTCAAAGATTTGGTTTTGTTCAACGTTAGCTTTTGCTTCTTTTATGTTGCATTTATTTTATTGATGCCTGTAGAAACCGACAATTTAGTTTTGATGTTAGCGGGCTTTGCCATCGGTTTTGTTATTGACATGTTTTATGATAGCCTTGGACTCCATGCCCTCTCGATGGTGCTGATAGCCTATATAAGAAATTATTGGTTAGGTGTAATTGCTCCTCAAGGCGGGTATGATGCGGGCGCATTGCCCAATGTTTCTTCGCAAGGGGTGCAATGGTTTTTGGTTTATGCCATGCCGTTAATTTTCATCCATCACTTAACTTTGTTTTTAGCTGAAGCCGCAGGAAATTTGTTTTGGTATTCGATGTTAAAGGCCATTGCAAGTTTGTTGTTTACCATCACCACAATTTTGCTAATGCAATACTTGTTGCCGCAAAGAAGTAGGGTATGAATGAGGGGAGAAAAGAAATATTTCAGATTGCCATTGTATTTGTAGCGCTGGTCTTTATAACAAAATTATTTTTTGTTCAAGTCCTAGACGATCGCTACTTGCAATTGGCTGACAGTAATTCTATTTTACGTCAAGTTGAATATCCCTTTCGCGGATTGATCTACGACCGCAACCACAAGTTGATCGTTTACAATACGCCAGAGTATGATCTCCAAGTGATCGTCAAGGATATCAAGCGACTTGACTCGGCTAAGTTTTGTATTTATTTTAATTTAACGAGAGTAGAGCTGCGCGAGAAATTCAAAGAACTTAAGTCGCACAAGAAAGAATACTCACCGGTAAAACCAATGAATTTTATCGAGCGCCTCTCGAATGAAGACTTGGCGAAAATCGAAGATCATCTTGATGAATTTCCGGGCTTTTTTGTTCAAGCAAGAACCACGCGGGCCTACACAACATCTTCACTGGCCAATGCGCTTGGATATGTTAGTGAGATAAGTAGAGACGCGTTGAAGAAAGATGCATCTGGGATTTATAAGCAAGGCGATTACATAGGACAAAGTGGGCTTGAATTGTATTACGAAAAACAATTGAGAGGTAAACGCGGCCTTCGGTTTAAACTTCGCGATGTAAAGGGGATAGAGAAGGGAGCATATAACAATGGAAAGTATGATACACTTTCCATTCCGGGTGAGGATTTAGTTTCGAGCATTGATCTTGACCTTCAGATGTATGGTGAAAAATTGATGAAAGGAAAAGCCGGGAGTATTGTTGCCATTGAGCCAGCTACAGGCGAGATACTTTCACTTGTTTCTGGACCATCGTACGATCCAAATCTTTTGACTGGGAAAAATTATAGCCTCAATTTCAAATCCATCAGCAGCGACACGATGAAACCATTATTCAATCGGCCATTGATGGCGCAGTACAGGCCCGGTTCCATTTTTAAAATTGTTCAGGCACTCACGGCATTGGAAGAAGGGGTAATTACACCTGAGACTCGCATTCGTTGTGATCGAACCATTATCAATTGTCATGGCGATCACTCAAACGAAGATTTGCGAGGAGCTATTGCCAATTCGTGCAACCCTTATTTCTTTAATGTCCTGCGCAGAATGCTGAACCAAAATAAAGCAAATGATCCTTTCAAAGATACGCGCATCGGTTTAGCCGAATGGAATAAACACATCAACAGTTTTGGTTTCGGCAGCCATTTAGGTATTGATTTGCCTAACGAGAAAGATGGATTAATACCAACGCCAAAATATTATGATGCCGCCTACAAAAACCGGCCATGGAAGTTTTCAAATATTTATTCGATTGCCATTGGCGAAGGTGAAAACCTGGTGGTGCCGTTGCAGATGGCGAACTTCGTTGCTACTGTGGCTAACCGCGGATTTTATTATACACCGCACTTGATTAAAGCGATTGGCAAAGAAGGAAAACCCCTTCCGCAATTTTCAGAAAAACATTTTACCACAGTTGACTCATCGTATTTCCGGATTGCAGTAGATGCCATGCAAAAAGTAGTTGAAGCTGGTACAGGTCAGTGGTATGCAAAATTGCCCGATGTAATTGTGTGCGGCAAAACTGGTACGGTGCAAAACGAACCTGTTGCCCGTGACCATTCTGTTTTTATAGCTTTTGCTCCAAAAGACAATCCCAAGATTGCAATTTCAGTGTATGTAGAAAATGCAGGGCAGGGTGCTGGTGCTGGTGCAAGTATTGCAAGTTTGATGATTGAAAAATATTTGTTTGGCAAAACGCGTAGACCATATATTGAAGACTACGTATTGGCCGGAAAATTTATAAACTGAGATGGCAAGAGATAACGAAATATCAGGCTCGATTGACTGGACTACATTGCTGTTGTTTTTTGTGCTCGTCACCCTTGGGTGGTTGAATATCTTTGCAGCCGTCTACGATGAAAACACCAACCAGTCGATTTTTAGTTTAACAAGTAACTCGGGCCGACAGCTTCTTTTTATCAGCGCATCGCTCCTCATCGGTTTTGCAATCACAATTATTGATCTTCGGTTTTACGAAACTTTTGCTTACATCTTATATGGGCTGATTCTGTTTGTGTTGTTGCTTGTTCCACTCATTGGAAAAGAAGTTGGAGGTAACAAAGCATGGCTTGGAGTTGGCTCATTCGGTGTGCAACCTTCTGAATTCGCAAAGTGTATTACTGCTTTGGCGGTTGCAAAATTTATTGGCTCAGCAGGTTTTAGAATTGATAGCCTACGCAACCAAGCCATTCTTTTTATGTTGATTGGGTTGCCGATGGCATTTATTCTGCTTCAAAAAGATACAGGCACCGCATTGGTTTTTACATCTTTTGTGTTGGTCTTTTTTCGGGAAGGGATGTCGCCTTTCTTGTTGATCGTAGGCATCTGTGCAGCAGCAATATTTATTTTAACTCTTTTAGTGCCAAATCCCATTTACCTCTACGTGAGTATTGCTCTGATTTTAGGTGCTTTGATTTTTTTTGAGAAAAGAAAAAAGTTTAAAAAAATATTTCTCCTTACATCAGGCGCTATACTCATTAGCGGAGTAATTGCCAGTGTTGATTATGTTGTAAAAGATGTGTTGAAACCACATCAGCAAAATAGAATAAAGGCGCTCATCAATCCAGATGCAGATCCTCTTGGTTTTGGATGGAACGTAACACAATCAAAAATTGCCATTGGCAGCGGAGGTTTTTGGGGCAAAGGTTTTTTGAAAGGAACTCAGACGAAATTTGATTTTGTGCCCGAACAAAGCACTGATTTTATTTTTTGTACCATTGGCGAAGAGCACGGCTGGCTCGGAAGTATTCTTGTGATAGGCTTGTTTTCTTTTTTATTGCTAAGAATAATTTATATAGCCGAAAGGCAGAAGAACAGATTTGCAAGATCGTATGGGTATAGTGTAGCCTGCATTTTCTTTTTTCACTTTGCCGTTAACATCGGTATGACCATTGGACTTTTTCCAGTGATTGGAATTCCACTCCCGTTTTTTAGTTATGGAGGGTCAGCCCTGTGGGGCTTTACTATTTTACTTTTTATTCTTTTGAAATTGGATGCCCAGCGTGGCCAAGTGCTTCAGCGGATTTAATTATCTCCTGCTTCCGTAAAAGAGAGTTAAGAACACGGTGGGGTATACTGCGTAATTTTCCACGTTCGCCATCAGTTCAACTTTCTTGAAATAATAATCAAGCAAGAAGCCAGCCTCGAAACCAGTGACATTACTTTTGCTAGTTCCTAATTCAAAGTTCATTGCTACTTTAAAATTTGCACCGGGTTGAATTTTAGAATCACCAAT
>DPLR01000312.1 GCA_003541895.1 Cytophagales bacterium
ATAATTATTACGGCAGCTATTGCAATGGCATCAAGTATTTCACCGAAATAAACAGATAATCCTGCTGCCAAGAGCAAGAGCAAGACAAACGAACTTTTAAATTGATTTACAAAAATTTGAAGCGGCCCAATTTTTTTGGATTGTGTAAGAACGTTGAGCCCAAATTTCCCAGCCCTGACTTTTACTTCAGCTGAGTTCAGCCCCTGTTCAATGTCACTTTTAAATTCGCTTACAATTTCTTGCCAGCCATGTGCATGAAAATTATTCATTTCAACCTCATGCTTCTCGGTACGTCCAGATAGGACAATCGATGTGGTTCACAACGTTCTCCGCAATGCTTCCACTTAACAGATGGCTAAGGCCTCTTCGGCCGTGTGTCGGCATCGCAATAATTTTATTTTTTTGCTGAGCAGTAAAATTGGTTATGCCGAGTTCTTCCGTTACATCGTTGTAAACCACAAATTGGTAGTTCTTCAGTTGCGTCTGTTGAATAAACTCTTGAAATCTTTTTTGAATCACTGAGTTACTGTTGAAATTGAGTGGTGTATTTACCGTTATGATTTGCAACTTAGCCTTGAATAAATTTTGTAATACCTTGAGTGCATTAATCATGTCCTTGCTGCCAATCGATAAATCGGTTGGGAAAATGATATTCTTAACCGAAGGAACATTCATTGCTTTTTTCACAGCAATGACTGGCACCGAGGAGGTGCGCACAATTTTTTCGGTGTTAGATCCAATGGTGAATTCGCGTATACCGCTTGATCCGTGAGTGCCCATTACAATCAAGTTGATGCCTTTTTTCAATACGAATTTTTTTATGCTAGCTGAAATTGGGCCGTGCTCAACGGCCAAATGTATTTTAAGTTTTGCTCCCCACTTGCTTTTCATGTTTTCAAAAATCGAATTCACTTTTGCTTTCACTCCTTTGAGGTAAGAAGATTCGTAAGCAAAGACCGGTGCCATCAAAGAGCTATGCAACACCGGCATTTCTACAACATGCAACAGAAAGAGTTCAGCTTTATTTTTTTTTGCAATCTCGCAGGCAAACCGAAAAGCCTGATTAGAGGTGCTGGTAAAATCGCAGGGAACAAGAATTTTTTTCATATTCAAAGATTTGTGTTTTCTAGGGAGTGTGAGCCCATTCACAGAAATAGCTTTTCATGTCTTCCGGCAACACGGCAATGATGTCGTGAAGTTCTCCTGCCGTAACATAATCAGCAACTGTTTTCATGACAGCCTCAATGGCATCAAGCGCATCGGAGGTGCTTGAGAAATCGCGCCAAGTGGAAGTTCCATCTAAGCGCATTACTTCTTCAGCGAATTCTGTAATGGTTTTGATTTTAGCGTGATGCTTACCTGGTGTCCAGCCATCAACGTAGATTGCCTTGATGATCAAGGGCAACTGCGAGATGAGTTGAAAAGATTCTTCAACCGATAAGCGATTGCGCAGCACATGCAGCACACATCGCATCACACGCCCCGCCCGATCGCGATTATGTTCATCGCCCAAGCGCGTGGCTAAACGGTTTACAAATTCATTTCCTTTCGCGGTGTGTTTCTCGAAGTTCATAACAATCTACATTTAAGTTAAACAATTTTTCTAAACCTTTACTTATCTATTTCTTCGTGCACCTAAGTACTCACTTGAAATGTAATTAACTGCTGATCTTCCTCACGTTAACATGCGATTTATGTCGCCAGAAGGGCCTCTTCAAAAAATGATCGGCTATGATTTTGATCAGCGAAGTAATTGATCGTTTTCATCGGGTAAAATCATTGCAATAATTTTCTTTAACGGGTGAGTAGCACAAATACAAAGCGAGATGGATGATTTTAGAAAGTACGCCAAGAGTCGCTATAAAGCGCTATTTAAAAAGTTGGGAGCTTTTCGTAAGAAGGAGAAAAAGGAATTGCTTCATGACATCCGTGTCGAAATAAAAAAAATAAAATCTCTGCTGCTCGCTACCGAATACTGTGTCAACGGTTTTAAGGCTCATCCAAATTTTGTTTCCATCCGAAGCATATTCAGACGTGCCGGTGAAATTCGCGACCGGCAAGTAAGCCATACGCTGCTTTCGAAATTTAAGTTGGTTGTTGCATCTCAAAACGATGAATCAACCCATCAGTTGATTTTAGATTTTATTCAAGATATCCCTGGCTTTAAGGTAATCGTGGAAGAAGGATGGCGAGCGGCAAAAAATGAGTTTAGCCGAGTGAAGAAGAAGGCATTAAAAGAACACCTGAATGAATTGAGTCTACAAATTAAAGGACAACTTTTCCCGAAGGTAAATCTGAAATCGATTCATAAAATCAGAAAGTTGATCAAACAACTTCTTTACCTCTCTGCTATTTCCCCTCTTTCAAAAAGTAGAAGTCATTTCTTTCAAGAATTGAGCGAAGACATCGGTGATTTACATGACCGCCAAACGCTACTGAAGAATTTAAAATCAAAGAAAAACAAAACCGACAACTTGCTAATCAGAAAAATTAACTCTGAGTGTGCAGTTCTCGCCCAAGAAATCGGAAGGCGTTCAATTGCTTTTTACAGCCGCTGACTTTAGTTCACCAAAAATTTTAAGGCCGTTTGTTTCAGTTCATTCATGTTATAAGAACTAAAACTACCCGACACCTCACCCGCAATTAAGTTATTGAAATGAGAAACCTTTTTGAAGTCCGACCGATCTTTATCCGTTCCGGCCAAGAGTAGTGCGCAGTCATTGGTGATGTACGCTTTCAGGTTTTCATCTACTTCGCGAAGAAATTGATTGAACCTTTGCTTTTTTACCACCGATTTGTCTTTCTCAAAATTCTTCAACGAATACCCGAATGAATTTCCTCGGCTCGATTTAGCGTACTCGTGATCATCTTTTTGAAGCATTGGAAAAACGCCATCGTTGATTTCATCGCTTGACGCATCATGCATTTTGAGTAACGATACTTTTTTCTGACTCAATGACAGAATGTAATAATCGATTTTTTCATGTGTGCTCATATCTTTTTTTATTCGAATATACCCGGCAACAATAAAACTGCCGATGACGATGCACAACCCGTTAGGTAATTTAAATCATTTTTGAGGGGCGGCTTCTTTCTTGGATGCTTTCGCCTCTTTCTCTTGTTTTTTGAAATACCCTCTGAACAAGAAATTGTGTTTCAACGCTTCCATGTTTTCATTGAATCGTTGTGTTCCTTGCTCT
>DPLR01000157.1:0-7282 GCA_003541895.1 Cytophagales bacterium
ATCGCCAACAGAATTGCGGAAGGCTCAATCAAAGCATATTATAATTCAGCCATCAAAAAAATTACAGAAAGCGAGATTGAAATAGAAACGCAAGATGGCATCGTGAAAATCCCAAACGATTACGTGTTTGCCATGACAGGCTATGAACCTCCTTTTGAATTTATGAAATCGATGGGCATCCATTTTAGAGACGATGAATTTCGTACCCCAGTGTACAATGACCATAACATGGAAACAAATGTTTCCAGTTTATATTTAGCTGGTGTGGTTTGTGGTGGCTTGCAAACAAACAAATGGTTTATTGAAAACTCGCGCGATCACGCCAAGCTGATCATTAAAGATTTGGCAGGTTGATTTAAGAATGCAGCACTCCTTCTTTTTCGATTTCTTTAATAAAGACTAAGTTTTCCTCGCAAATTGTGTCGGGCACAAATACAAAACGCTTGTCGTAAATTTCACGGCCGATGTAGTAGCTCACCCAATACTCGTTGTTCAAGTGAAATACTTTTGGATCGATCGACTCAACAACCGCAAAATTTTTCGAGCCAACTGTTTCTAAAAAATGCCGAAGAGTTGATGTTCGTTGTTCTTCACCATTTTTCTCTCCATATCCGCGGCTTGCTACCAATGTATTTTCTAATGGAAAATCATTGTTGTTGATCAGATAAACTTTCCATTCATCTTGGTTGAGTAAATTTTTCTCACGCACTACAGCGAGTGTTACATTTTTTACTTCCGGAAACTCAATATCTTTTTTCATTTGGTTAATTGCATTTCAAAAGTGAAGCAAGTTTTGATTTCAAAATCGCTTTCACTTGATTTAAATCTTGTGTTGAATTTAATTCTTTCTCCATGGATGTAACAGCCTTGTCGCTGATGCCGCAAGGAACAATGTGATTAAAATAATTCAGATCCGTGTTCACGTTCAAGGCAAGTCCGTGCATTGTTACCCAACGACTGGTCTTCACGCCCATCGCGCAAATTTTTCTGGCCTTAACGGGATTGTCCACGTCAAGCCAGACACCGGTCAATCCTTTAATTCTTCCGGCTTCAATTTGAAATTCCTTCAGCGTTTGTATCACGGCTTCTTCCAACGTGCGCATGTATTGATGGATGTCAGTGAAAAAATTTTCCAAATCAATGATTGGATAAACTACGATCTGTCCAGGGCCGTGATAAGTAATATCGCCACCGCGGTTGATGTTGTAAAAGTTTGCACCAATCGAAGCTAATTCCGAAAGAGGAAAAATTAAATTTTTTTCATCGCCACTTTTGCCGAGCGTATAAACGTGCGGGTGTTCGCAGAAGAGTAAATAGTTGTTGGTTGTTAGTTGATCGTTGTTCGAACGGTTTCTGTTTTCCGCTTTTATCGAGAGAGTTTTATTGAACAAATCCGTCTGGTAATCCCATGCTTTCTGGTAATCGATTAAGCCGAGATCGATAGATTGAGTTAGTTTATTTTGGATCAAGTTCATTGAAGATCAATTCACAAACTCAAACTTTGCTGAAATAGTTTCACTTTATCTTCGCCAACTCCGCTTTCAAAAAATCAATGGCTTCCACCGGATCTGGGTCAATGTTGTTTTCTTTGGCCAGGAAATACGAAATCCAATCGGTGAGGTGAATGAGATAATAATATTGCTCTAACAGCGATGCGCCCTCGGCAACAATGTCGATGATGGGGTTGGATTTCTTTTCAAAAATCTCGCGGCAGATTTCCATTCGTTTTTCGGCACGTTCATGATCGTGATCTGAATACAAATAAATTACCTGCGATTGCTGCAACACACTCTCTGGAAATTGCCAACCCACAATCTCGTTGTGATTCATTTCTGGAAAAGTATTTACGTGCGCCAGCTGTTTGGCGTTTTCGTTAATCTGATTTTGAAAGCGAATGGCCATGGCTTTCAATCGCTCATCGCAATAAATGATCGGAAGTTTCCCTTTTAATTTTTTAGCAATCAATTCTGCTTCCGCCTGAATGGCTTTCTCACCACGATCAAGATACTCAATGGCATTTTCGGTTTCTTTCATGTAGGCTGCGCCAATCAAATTGGTGTGATACAACGCGTGAAGCAGCGAGATCATCATGTAACCTAACTGCGCACGCGGACTAGACGAGCCGCTCGGCACCTGGATGTAATACAAATTGTATTCTTTAGCAACCTCCAACATTTTACCGCCCGAGGTAACACAAATGATATGGGCACGCTTCAGCATGCCTTTGTGAACCGCTGCCAACGTCTCTTCGGTATCGCCACTGTACGAGCACGCAATAAAAAGTGTATGCGGACTTACAAACTGCGGAATATTATATCCTTTGGTAACGGTGATCGGAATAGGTACGCGCCCAAACGTGAGCGACTCCACCAGGTTGGCACCAATGCCCGAGCCGCCCATGCCCGTGATGATAATATTTCTGATGTCACTTCCCGGCCGCACTAAATCAATACCTTGGCCCAACTTTAATGCGTGATTTAATTGCTGAGTAAATCCTTCAATTAATTTCTTCATCCTTTATTTTTAAATTGATGTCGATATCTTCAGGTCAAAGGTAAAATAAAACGAGTGAGCGATAAAATTAAAAAAGGCAAAGAGGGTGAAATGTTGGCAGCCGATTTTCTGTTCGCTAAAGGATTTGAAATTGTAGAACGGAATTACAGGCACAAGCGCTCTGAGATTGACTTGATCGTGAAGAAAAACAACTGGCTCATTTTTGTGGAGGTAAAAATGCGCAGCTCAGACGCCTACGGCTACCCCGAAGATTTTGTGGATTATAAAAAAGCAAAAAATATTATTGACGGAGCAGAGGAATACACGTACCAACAGAACTGGCAAGGCAATGTGCGCTATGATATTGTCTCGATCCGCGATCAGCACGGGGAAAAGGAAATTGTTCATATTGAAGATGCGTTTTAGGAAATAATTTCTTATGCCTAAAAACAAACAAGTAGATGCTTACATCGACAAGTCAGCCGAGTTTGCAAAACCGATTCTCATTCACTTGCGTGAGTTGGTTCACAAAGCGTGCCCCGAGGTACAAGAAGTGATCAAGTGGGGCTTTCCCAATTTTGATCACAAAGGTGTGATGTGCAACATGGCCGCATTCAAGCAACATTGTTCGTTCGGCTTTTGGAAAGCATCTATGATGGATGACCCAAAAGGATTGATAAAATCCAGCGACAAAGGTAGCATGGGCAATTTCGATCGCATTACTTCATTGAAAGATTTGCCATCGGATAAAACCCTTCTCGATTTTATTAAGCAAGCAGTAGCCTTGAATGAAAACGGTGTGAAGCGCAAAGTGAAAGTCACACCTGCAGGTTCAAAAACCATTGCTACACCTGCGTACTTTCAAAAAGAGTTGAACAAGAATAAAGTTGCCAATGAGGTGTTCAAGAACTTCAGTTACACCAACCGCAAGGATTACATTGAATGGTTGGAGGAAGCGAAAACGGAAGAAACAAGAAATAAGCGCATGGCTCAAGCAATAGAATGGATTGAAGAAGGCAAAGCACGAAATTGGAAGTACCAGAAAAAATAAATGGAGTGGATAAAAATTTTTGAAAGCTCTTCTCGTGCGGAAGAAGTTTTAAAAGAAAATCATCCGCGACTTTTGATGGTGCGCGAAAAACGAATTTGTATCGTAAAGCGTGAAGGAAAAATTTATGCCGTTCAAAATAGTTGTACTCACAGCGCTGGTTCGCTTCACCTTGGCACGATCAATTTCAAAGGAGAATTAGTTTGCCCGCAGCATCAATATCAATTCAATTTGAAAACCGGAAGAGAAAACAGTCAGCGCAGTGCCGACCTTGAATGCTATCCTATTCGCGAAAGCGATGACGGAGTTTTTATTGGTATATGAACTTATCCAAAGTAGCCTCGTTGCCACAAGCTAAGCCAGTTCATGGACAGGGCAACGGCCGAATGTAAAAATGCGCCCATCCAAACGGAATTTGTTTTGTAACTCATCAGCCCTAAAAAAATTCCTGCCACGATTGAACCAACACATTCGGGTAATGGCTTAGCAAAATGAATCATGCAATACGGAACAGTCATCACAAATACCGAATACAAACCCATTTCTTTTTTTAATCCGTGAACCATAAATCCTCGAAAGAAAAATTCGAGTGCAAAAAAAGTTAGCACGTATAAAAATTCTGCGATGAGGTAAAGCGGAACGAATTCTTCGATAGGCGGAACATAAAACGGATAGGTGGCTTGAAATTGATACGAGAAGGAAACAACAATCAGCAACGGAAAAATCAGTGCAAATGCGATTAAATATATTTTACCATATCCAAACAGTTGCTTCGTTTTTAATCCGTAGTCGCTGGGCTTTTCATGAAACACGAAATGAATTACAAGCAATGGAACCACAGCAAAAAAGAAAATGGTAATCAAAGCCCAATAAACGAAACTGTAAAACGGATAATGATTACCTTGAATCAAAGAAAGCAGAAAAGGCATTTTATCAACGTTGCCAAAAAACTGAATGCCCACTAGGCACAAAGTGCTCGCCACGAAAACAACAATTGTTTTTTTATTGAGCTGCTGGAGGTCAAGCCACGAAAATGGAAGCCACTTCACTCAAAGGAAATTACGCGACATCATGTCCGCTCACCCACTTCAACATTTCAAACCAATCTTGTCTATCAAGATTGACTTCAACAGATTTAGCGGCTTCAATAATTCGTTCAGGCTGCGTGGTGCCAACCACAGGAAAAATATTCGATGGATGTTTGAGCAGCCATGCCAAGGCCAGCTGACTGTACGTGGCACTGTATTTTGTGGCTGTGCCAAATACCTCACGTTCTTCGGCCATTAATTTTCCTCCGGCCAAAGGCGACCAAGCCATCGGTGAAACTTCGAGTTCAAGCATCAGATCAAGATCGCCATTGAAGAATGGATCGATCCGCGAAAGCGAAATCTCAATTTGATTGGTAACCAATGGAAACGACAAATGCTTTTGCAGCATCCGGAATTGACTTGGTGTAAAATTGGAAACACCAAAGTGCAATACCTTTCCTTGGTTTCGTAATTGATCAAATGCTTCGGCCACTTCTTGCGGATTCATCAACGGGTCGGGCCGATGAATGAGAAGTAAATCAATTCGATCGGTGTTCAATGTCTTCAGCGAATTCTCTGCTGACCAAACAATGTGCGATTTAGAAGTATCATAATGCTTCACCCACGTTGCAGGCCGCTTGGTCGATGGGAATTTAATATCGCACTTGGTAATCAGTTCAATTTTATTTCGAACGGATGGATTTTTGGAAATAACACGTCCGAATAATTCTTCGTTGCCATGATCGCCATAGATATCGGCATGATCAAAGCTGGTGATGCCATGCTCTAATGCAACATTGATCAAACGCTCAACATTTTCAGGCGAAATGGTGTGCCAGCGCCACGCTCCGGCAACAATGCGCGAGAGCTCAGGCCCTTGAGCTTGAATTTTTCTTCTTTCCACAAATTTTTATTGATGCTGAAAACACTTTCCGTTTTTGTTGCTCGTCATGCGTTTGCATTTGGTGCCATCGGCTGTTTTGCCAGTGCATTGTGTTTTTTTGTCTTTCAAATGCTCATCGGGTTTACACATCGCGCAAGCCGTTTTCTTTGCTTTCTTAGCATCGGCCAGTTCCATTCCATTGGCATCGCCAGAAAGTTTGCAGTCTGCCGTGTGATATTTTTCACCTTTTTGTGAAGCGTACACAGTTTGTGCATTTGATTTTACAGCCAACCCGATAAACAGGAAGAAACCAATCACGAATATTTTTTTCATACGACTTGTAGATTTAGTTGTGTTTCGAAGATACGTGTTTTGTGTTCATCGAAAAAATAATTTTGCGATTGCCACATTCAAAATTATTATCGGTGAATTATACCTAATTTTACCAAATGGTAGAATGGGTAATTGTTTTGTCGCTGATTGTTTTCGGGCTGGCATTGATTGTAGCCGAAATCATTTTTGTGCCAGGCACAACACTGGTAGGGGTGGTAGGTTTTGCATTTTTAATTTTAGGTGTTGGATTGAGCTTCAGGTATTTTGGTGGAACGATCGGTTGGATTACCGTTGGAGCTACAGCAATTTCTTCCGGCATAATATTGTACTATTCTTTTTCAGCCAATGTGTGGGGAAAATTTTCGTTGAAGACTTCCAGCCATAGCAAAGTGAATGAAGGCGAACTTGATCAATTGAGTGTTGGGGCTGAAGGCCAAACTACATCCACGCTTCGCCCCGTGGGCAAAGCAGAAATCAATGACAAAACTTATGAAGTAAAGACTTCGGGTGAATACGTGGAAACCGGCAAGCGCATTCGCGTGATTAAAATTTTATTGAATCAAATTTTTGTAGAACAAATAAACTAAAACTATGCAAGAGATCGGCTTTATTTTCATCGTGTTCATTGCCATCATTGGCTTTTTCATGTTCATGTATTTCGTACCAGTGGGCCTGTGGATCACAGCCATCTTTGCCGGAGTAAAAGTTACAATTGGCGAACTGATTGGTATGCGTATTCGTAAGGTGCCACCGAGTGTAATTGTAAACTCACTCATCACGGCAACGAAAGCTGGCTTGCAAGTAACTACGCGTGAACTTGAAACGCATTATCTCGCAGGTGGAAATGTGCCGAATGTAATTCGCGCCTTGATCTCGGCCGATAAAGCAAATATCAATTTAAGTTTCAAACAAGCTACCGCAATTGATCTTGCTGGTCGCGATTGTTTTGAGGCAGTGCAAATTTCGGTAAATCCGAAAGTGATTAACACACCTAAAGTGGCTGCCGTTGCAGCGGATGGAATTCAGTTGATTGCCATTGCGCGTGTTACTGTGCGCGCCAGTATTCAGCAACTGGTGGGCGGTGCGGGCGAAGAAACAATTTTAGCTCGCGTTGGCGAAGGTATTGTTACTTCGATCGGTTCAGCAAAATCGCACAAAGAAGTGTTGGAGAATCCGGATAAAATTTCAAAACTGGTTTTGTCGCGCGGATTGGATGCGGGCACAGCGTTTGAAATCCTTTCCATTGATATTGCCGATGTGGATGTAGGTGCAAACATTGGAGCCAAACTACAAACCGATCAGGCTGCAGCCGATTTGAAAGTGGCTGAAGCGAAAGCCGAAGAGCGCAGAGCGATGGCCGTAGCTGTTGAACAAGAAATGAAGGCGAAAGCACAAGAAGCTCGTGCCAAAGTAATCGAGGCTGAAGCCGAAATTCCCAAGTCAATTGCGCAAGCATTTGTGAATGGGAATTTGGGCGTGATGGATTATTACAAAATG
>DPLR01000157.1:7520-8124 GCA_003541895.1 Cytophagales bacterium
GGCGTGATGGATTATTACAAAATGCAAAATGTTCAAGCCGACACAGAAATGCGTCAATCGATTTCAGGTTCGGGAAAAGGAGCGAATCCTCAGAAATAAATTCTAAGATCATAATCAAAATGAAAGTCCTCGAGAGAGGACTTTTTTTATTTGAAAACATTTACAATTTCTGAGATGAGAATCATTAACAAAGCAACCACGAAAGCACTTAAATGCTCACGAGGTTTAATTGCTATTTTTTTGATTAGCGCGTATGCACTTGTTAATAGTTCATTTTATAAACCCAACTTAATCTGATCGGAATAAAATTTCATCCGCGAATGCGAACGATCTAGTAAATCAATTCTGTCGATCATTGCCTTTTTGTGATTCACAAAAACTTCAACGTATTCGTTGCCTAACAAATACAAATTCACTTTGTGGCGATAGTAGCGAATGGCGGTGACAAAAGTGCCATGCTGGTACAGCACCATCACTTTCTGATCGATCGAATACTTTTTCAACTCCGCCCATGAAATCATGATGTGAAGATAAGAAAAACAAAAAAGCCTCGCGAAGAGGCTTTTATTTTAGGGCGAGCAATGGGGCTCGAACCCACGACCCT
>DPLR01000157.1:8369-10058 GCA_003541895.1 Cytophagales bacterium
CGACCCTCAGAATCACAATCTGATGCTCTAACCAACTGAGCTATGCCCGCCATGAACTTTATCTTTTTCGATAAAGGATTGCAAAGGTAATTACGCCAAGTGAAAATGCAAAAACTATCTTGAAAAGAGCAGGCGCTGGCCGGCAGCTCCTTCTATTATTTTTCCTTCATTGTAAACCAGATTTCCTGAAACCCACGTTTTTAAAACGGATGAAGTGAATTGCTCGCCTGCAAATGGCGACCAGCCGGATTTTGCTAAAATATGTTCTCGGGTTACAGTCCAAGGTTTATTGAGGTCAACCAAGACGAGATCGGCAAAATAGCCTTCACGTATAAAACCGCGTTCCTTAATTTCATAAAGTATGGCCGGGTGGTGACTCATCTTCTCCACTATTTTTTCGAGCGAAATTTTTTTGCGATGAAAGAATTCAAGCATAGCTACCACGCTGTGTTGTACAAGCGGTCCGCCCGATGGAGCATTGAAATACGAATTATTTTTTTCTTCGAGTGTGTGCGGTGCATGATCGGTCGCAATAACATCGATATGGTTATCAAGTAACGCTTGCAAAATGGCTTGTTGATCGTTGGCGGTTTTTATAGCTGGGTTCCATTTGATTTTTGTGCCAAGCCTTTCGTAATCCGAATCGTTGAACCACAAGTGATGAATGCAAGCCTCGGCTGTTATTTTCTTTTTCTCTAATGGAATTGAGTTATCGAATAATGAAATTTCTTTGGTTGTTGAGATATGGAGAATGTGAAGTTTCGTTCCGTGCCTTTTGGCAAGATCAACAGCAAATGAAGAAGAGCGATAACATGCTTCTTCACTGCGGATGTTCATGTGCTCATGAATTGGCACATTTTCGCCAAACTTATTTTTCCATTCCTCCGAATTTTTTCGAATCGTTGGTTCGTGCTCGCAGTGCGTTGCAATAAGCGATGGGAATCTGGAGAAAAAACCTTCCAGTGTATTTTCATTATCAACCAAAAGATTTCCGGTAGACGAACCCATGAATATTTTTAGGCCGCATACTTTCCTCACATCTGTTTTTAAAACTTCCTCGAGATTATCGTTGGCGGCCCCGATGTAGAAGGAATAATTTGCTAAAGAATTTTTGGCAGCGATCTGGTATTTTTCTTCGAGTAGTTCTTGGGTGAAGGTGGGCGGAAATGTATTCGGCATTTCCATAAAACTGGTAACGCCACCGGCCACCGCTGCTCGCGATTCGGTAAAGATATTTGCCTTGTGCGTTAAGCCGGGCTCGCGAAAATGAACTTGATCATCAATGGCTCCGGGCAAAAGATATTTTCCGTTGGCATCAACGATTTGACTGGCCTGTGCAGACTGCAAATCTTTTTCGATTTTCTCGATCCGGTCACCTTTAATCAATACATCGCTTTCAAAGACCTTGCCTTCATTAACGATTTTGGCATTAAGAATAAGTGTTGACTTCATTATCTTGCAAAGATAAAGTAGTTATTCGGTATCGGTTAATTGCAACCAACATGAATTAACTCGTGATTCTAGTTATTAACCATCAATGGAAATGCAGTGGTCAGATCTTAAATTGAACAAACAACTTTTTCAGGCGATTGAGGAAGCGGGATTTTCTGCACCCACTGAAATTCAGCAGAAATGTATTCCGTTAATTTTGGGTGGACAGCATGTGATTGGCATTGCGCAAACGGGCAC
>DPLR01000157.1:10365-11157 GCA_003541895.1 Cytophagales bacterium
ACAGATCCGCGTGCTTTGATATTGGTGCCAACCAAAGAGCTGGCCGTTCAAATTCATGCACACACAACACAACTTTCAAAATTTACTGATTTGCGGGTGGCGGTTTTGTATGGAGGGGTAGGCCCCAAAACTCAAATCGAAGAAATAAAAAAAGGAGTTGATATTTTGATTTCAACACCTGGCCGCTTCATGGAAATTTATTTGCGCAACGAACTTCCGGCCAAGCAGATCAAAACACTCGTGCTCGATGAAGCCGACCGCATGATGGACATGGGCTTTATGCAGCAACTGAAGAAAATTTTTGAGGTGCTTACGCCCAAGCGCCAGAATTTACTTTTCTCGGCTACGTTTTCAGAGAAAGTGGAAAAGCTCTCGCAAGAGTTTTTAGAGTTCCCTGTGAAAGTGGAAGTAACACCGCAGGCCACTACGGCTTCCATGGTTGAGCAGGAAGTGTATCTCGTCCCCAACATCAAAACCAAAATCAACTTTTTGGAATATCTGCTGACAAGTTCGGATGCGTTTGATCGCGTGATGATTTTTGCGCGCACAAAAGAATCGGCCGATAATGTTTTCAAATTTATTGAACGGAAAAAATTAGGTGAAGTGCGCGTGATTCACTCCAACAAAGGACAGAACACTCGCATCAACGCGATGAATGAATTCAAAGAGGGGAAGCTACGGGTGTTGGTGGCCACCGATGTAGCTGCTCGCGGCATAGACGTTGAAAAAGTGTCGCACGTAATCAATTTTGATGTGCCCGCATCGTACGAAGATTATGTGCACCGCATTGGC
>DPLR01000579.1 GCA_003541895.1 Cytophagales bacterium
TTCCAGCCCTTCTTCACCACCAAACCCGCTGGTCAGGGTACTGGCTTAGGGCTTTCCTTGAGTTATGACATAGTCACAAAAGGTCACGGGGGCGAGCTCAATGTTGAGACAAAAGAAAATGACGGAACCACATTTATAATTATCTTGCCGCTTTAATAATTGGCTTTATGAAAATCTTAGTAGTAGATGATGAAAAAGACATCCAGACCCTCTTTCAGCAACGGTTTAGGAAAGAAATCAGGGATGGCCAAATGACTTTTGTTTTTGCCTTTTCAGGCGAAGAAGCATTGACCTACATGAATACTAATGAGCACGAGGCTATTCTCATTTTATCCGACATCAACATGCCGGGCATGAACGGACTCGAGCTTTTAAAACGGATCAAAGAAAAATACGCTGCCCCCCCTCCCATGGTTATGATGATCACTGCCTATGGCGATGAAGCCAATTACAATGAAGCGATGAAATTAGGAGCTGATGATTTTTTGACCAAGCCTGTAGATTTTTTGAACCTGAAGGAAAAGCTAAAAAGCCTCACACCATGACCAAGATATTAGTAGCTGATGATGAGGCCGATTTAGAGACACTCATCCGCCAAAAGTTCAGGCAAAAAATCAGGGAGCAGAAATACGAATTTGTATTTGCTATCAATGGAAACGATGCCTTAAAAAAATTGCAAGAAAATCCGGATGTCGCGATTGTTTTAAGTGACATCAATATGCCCGAGATGGATGGGCTAACCTTACTCACCAAATTGAATGAAGTATCACCCTTGAGCAAAACCGTAATGGTTTCCGCATACGGAGATATGGATAATATTCGCACAGCCATGAACCGAGGTGCGTTTGATTTTGTGACGAAGCCAGTCAATTTTGAAGACCTCGAACTGACGATGGAGAAAACCATCAAGCACGTAAATCAATTAAAAGAAACTCTTCAGGCCATCAAAGAAAATAATATCTTGAAGATGTACGTTGATCAAAACGTGCTCAACTTCATGGGTACGCGCGAATATGAAAGTTCGTTAACCGCCAATGAAACTGTAGAGGCAACCGTAGCCTTCATCGACATTTGTGGATTTACAGCCATCAGCGAAAAAGAATCTCCTGATACAGTAGTGAAAATGTTGAACCGTTACTTCGAAGTAATTGTGAAAGAAATCATTTCACAAAATGGAACGGTCGATAAATTCATGGGCGATTGCGTGATGGCCGTATTCAAAAGCGAGTTTCATTTAGATCGCGCCATTGAAGCTTGTCTTGCCATTCGAAATAAAATCGATTCCCTTCCTGTGGAATTGAGCTTTGCACCAAAAGTTGCTATTGGCATTAACAGCGGTGAAGTGATTTCAGGAAATATTGGTTCATCTACTTTAAAGCGATTGGATTTCACCATCATCGGTGATGTTGTCAACACAGCGCAACGATTGCAGACCGTGGCAGGTCCAAGCCAAATTTTGATTTCAGAAAATTGTTATGAAAAAGTAAAACAGTCGTTCAACTGCAAATCGATTGGCGAGGTAAAAGTAAAAAACAAATCAACCGGACTTCACTTGTACGAAGTGTTGAACTAACTCATTGTCTGAACCATGATTTACATGATTATTTGATTCCCCTGATTTATGAGGGCAACTTAATTGTGAATGTTGTCCCCTCACCTACTATTGACTCCACTTTAATCTCCCCACCATGCGCTTTCACAATATCGTAACTCAGTGAAAGACCGAGGCCTGTGCCCAGGCCCGTTGGTTTTGTAGTAAAGAAGGGCTGAAAAATTTTATCGATTACTTCTTGCTTAATGCCCGTGCCATTGTCTCTAACGGTGATGACAACATCTGAATTTATTTTCTTTGTGCCAATGGTAACTTCTGGTTCATAATTGGATACTGAGTTTGAATTTTTCTTTTCATTCACAGCATAGAAAGCGTTGTTGATCAAATTTAAAATCACACGGCCCACATCTTGTGCAATGATGTTTACTTTTCCAGCGGTGGGATCAAGGTTAGTCTCGAACTTTGCATTGAACGATTTGTCTTTCGCTCTCAATCCGTGGTAGGCCAAGCGAAGGTATTCCTCGCACATCTCGTTGACATCGATCAACTCTTTTTGCCCCGTACTTTTTCGCGAATGCTGCAACATGCTTTTCACGATTGCATCTGCTCTTTTGCCGTGGTGATTAATCTTCTCCTGATTGGAAATAACATCTTTTGCAAGAAGTTTTACTCCTTCAAAATTTCCTTTTTGAATCTCTTCGTCCATTTCAGTTAGCAATTCCTTATTCACCTCCGAAAAATTATTGATGAAGTTCAAAGGGTTTTGAATCTCATGTGCAATCCCCGCAGTCAACTCGCCAAGCGAAGCCATCTTTTCTGCCAGCACCAATTGTTGTTGCGTCTTCCTCAGTGACTCAAGCGTTTTTTTATTGGTTCGGTATTGACGGTAAACAAACGAAAGTGAAACCGAAATAATCAAAAGTGCAGCAAGAGAGATCCAAAGCATAATGTTGTCTTGTTTGATGGTAGCAGCCTGAACGGCTTGTCTCTGTTTCAACACATTGATGCTGTCTAATTGCTGTAGATCATTTCGTTCAATTTCGTAGGGAGAAATTTTTAATTGGCTGTTTGCGCTATCCAGTGACTTTGTTTGAGCAATAAAATTTGAATTGTATGAATAAGCCTTTTCAAATTGCCGTTGCTCAGCATAGAATTTCGCTAACTCATTTAAATATTTCAATTGAAGTGTGTTGGCCTTAGCTTCCATCGATTTTTTATAAGCTAGTAGGAGAGACTTTTCAGCTGATCCAA
Organism: Cytophagales bacterium; assembly: GCA_003541895.1. Classification (GTDB taxonomy): domain Bacteria; phylum Bacteroidota; class Bacteroidia; order Cytophagales; family Cyclobacteriaceae; genus ELB16-189. The sequence continues at coordinate 2,804 of DPLR01000579.1, forward strand.
TGTTTCTCTTTGACTGATGATAGCAATAGTAGGCGTAATCAACTTCAAATGATCCTGCTGCATTTGAAATGCTTATCTTCAATGAATCAACTTCATGATCTGATTCTTTTATTAGGTGGATGGCTTTTTCTGGCTCACCTTTTTTCACTAATGCTATTGCTTTATGGATTTTAATTATAATGCCAGTCCTATCTCCTAAATTTTTAATTAATTTAAATGAGCTATCATAATAAGCAATTGCTTTATCATAATGATGTTGATTAAATTCTTCGTCACCTAAATAATAATATACCCGCACAAGCCAAGGAGAATCTTCGGTTAACTTTCTAAGTCGAATCGCTTCTTTAGCATAAACATTTCCTTTTTCACTATTTCCCCACGTTAAATAAAACTGAGCCGCGTTAGTTAACTCGTTTAAATATATTCCTTGGGAAATATGCTTGAACAAATCGCCCGCTCGTAAATAATAGGATATAGCCAAGCCATACTCCGCATTAAAATTATAGTAGTTCGCTAGTCCGTGATACGCAGCGGCCAAGTTTTCTGCCGGGCCGTTGACTTGATAGTCTTTCACTTTCTGTGTGTAGAATTTTAATTTTTCGTCTTGCTGATAGAGGTTAGTGAAAACATTTCTCATGTGGGCTATCAAACAAGGAATCTTCTCCTTTTCTTGATCAAAAAGATCAATTGCTTTTTTATATTTCTCTAACGATGTTTTGAAATCTCTTTTTCTATCAGCGTCATAAGCCTCATCCCATATTTTGTAAGCTTCTATATTCTTAATTTTTTTTAAAGCCCCAAGGGCAACATATTGTTTCAATTCCTTTTTCAGGGTATCGTCATCATTAAAACCGTAAATTAATTTTACGTCAAGCAATTGCTTCAGTAAATTGAGTTTTTGTTCATCGTTTGCTGCCATTTTTAGTAGCGTTCGCAAAGAATCTTTTTCGCATTGAAGGCATTTGTCTTTACCGTGAGAGGGTATCGAAAAAAGAACAATGCCAAGAATTGTTAAGAGTTTTTTCATGAGTAGTTATTAAACTAAATTCTCCTTAGTCCTGAATTGATTTTATCAAGTCCTTCCTGCTTTTTCGGTTCGCGGTGCTTTTGGCTAAACTCTGTATGATAGCGGTGCCCTTGCAGAAAAGTTCGTTGCATAATGTTCCATTCGCGCTCTGTATCTACCACTCCGGCATCGAGCATCTCTTTGAAGAGTCCATTACCGATTTTAAAAAAATCATCGCGGCCTAAATAATCAAGATCCGCATCGCAAAGAATTTTTTCTAAATGTGTTGTGGGCGATTGCGGCAAGCGCGTTGCCAAAATCATTTTACTTATAATTTCAATCTGCTCGTTATTGAAACCGTAGCTTGGTAAAATTTCCTGTGCCATTTCCGCTCCGCGCTGTTCATGATTTTTTGAGCCGTGAATAAAACCGATGTCGTGAAGCAACGCTGCTATCCGAATAATTTTTACTTCTTCTTCACTCACGTTTTCATGCTCAGCAATGACCTGTGCTGATTGAAATACATCTTTTACGTGATCGAGATTGTGGTACGGGAGCTTAGGCATTTTCTGCTCAAGCATTTCATTAATGAATTTCTCAGCCGAATCAAAATCAGGGGCAATTATTTTGTCTTTGTTTTCCTGAATGTAGGCTCTTACATTTTTGAATAACGGATCAACATCCCATGTAATCAATCCCACGTCATTTGTCTCAATTGCTTTTTTGTACCAATGCAAAGCGGATGAAAAATCTTGAACGGCATCGAAGTAATAGAGAAGATTGATATGAATGGCGCGTTCGTTGTTTTTACTGCGCTCTATCAATTCGTTGATAAAAACTTTACCTTCTTCTGGTTCATTTAACTTGTGGTATGCCACGGCTAAATAGGCAACCATGGATGGAGGCCTGAAAGAAACGATACGAAACCCGTTTTCAATAGCTTCTTTTGCCTCTTGCCAACGTTGCAACACTAAATATATACGTGCCCGGAAATCATAAAACCGAACCACCGAAGGAAACAAACGAATACCTTCTTGAAGTACATCGAGTGCCTCTTCGTTTTTGCCTAGCAAATGCAAGCTGATGGTTTTGTAATTAAAATATGCCACCGACAGAGGGTCTAATGATTTTGCTTTCTCGATCCACTTAGGCGCTTCATCAAAGCGCCCCATCATGTTCAGCAAATAGCTGTACGAAAAAAGCGCGTCAGCATTGTTTTGATTTAGTTCAATGGCCTTTAAGAAGAATTGATCAGCCGCACTAAAATCTTTTCGAACAAAAAATTCAACGAATGCTTTTGTTACATAATCATTATAGGAAGGGCCACGCTTCCAAGCTTCGTTCAGGTATTGTTCAATGTGAGGTAAAGCTTCTATCGGAGACAAGTCGCCATTCCATGACATGCGCGCAGAATACGAACTAGCCAAAAAAGAATAAGCATCATGAAACTCCAGATCTTTTTCAATCGCCTGCTGAAAATAAGAGCTGGCGGTTTTATATCCTTCAATACTCCATTGATTAAATGCATGCCGTCCTTTTAGAAAGAGATCATACGCTTCCATGTTTTTCGTAGGAGGTGCCGCCTTTGCGCTCACAGAATTTGGCGCAAGCGAGGAGTGCAGTTCTTGTGCCACTGTATTGGCCACCGTGTCTTGCAAAGCAAAAATATCATCCATGCTTTCGACAAAGATTTTCGACCACACGTGCTCATCGCTAAGGGCATCGATTAGCTGAACACTGATCCTGACTTTTTCCTTGTGCGTTTGTACACTTCCTTCGATAATAAATTTTACTCCAAGCTCAGTTGCAATTTCGGGTGTGGATTTAGTGGTATTTTTAAAGCGCATCACAGAAGTGCGGGAGATCACCTTATACTGGCGCAGGCCTGCCAATTGCGTAAGAATATTTTCAGTTATACCATCGGCAAAATATTCTTGGGAGGCATCTTGCGATAAATTCTTGAACGGCAAAACGGCAAGCGACTTTTCATTGACCGTTGCTTTCTGAGTTTCAGGTTCAGGCTCCGAGGTCGATAATATATCATTAGCACTGGCCGTTGATTTAGCTCCATTCTTAATGGACATAATTATTTCTTTCGCAGCGTTGGCCAACTTGTTGAGCTGGTCATGATACGAGAGATTGTTTACGTTTTCTTGTCGCTTGTCTTCTTTGCGCAACGGGCGATTTACTCCAGGTGATCGAAAAGTAAAATCGATGGACCGAAGTTTCGTTTTGATTTCATTTTCAATCAGACCGAGATCTTCTGCTTCAAGGTTGTGGATCACCACCGGTAATATCCTACTGGTAACATTTCCTCCGCGCAACGCTACCTCCCGACCCAACGAACTGGAACTTGCCAATCTGTTAAACGCACAAAACTCGTGCTGCCAGGCAAAACTTTTTTGGTCGCAATAGATTTGAGAGAGAATTGGAATAAAAACTACCGAATTCAATTTCCCTTCGAGGCTTTTGTCAACGTTATG
>DPLR01000611.1 GCA_003541895.1 Cytophagales bacterium
GACCGGGTGTCGATCAAGGCAGTAGCAATAATGGTAAGCGATCCGCCATTTTCAATTTTGCGGGCTGCCCCAAAGAAACGCTTTGGCTTGTGAAGAGCATTGGCATCAACACCGCCTGAAAGAATTTTTCCAGAAGAAGGAACGACTGTATTGTAGGCACGAGCCAAACGTGTAATCGAATCCAAAAGAATAACAACATCGTGGCCGCACTCGGTCATGCGTTTTGCTTTTTNNTACCGGTACCTTTAAATTCTTCAAAGATCACCTCGTCCATACGAGATCCGGTGTCAATCAAAGCTGTTGCAAGAATGGTAAGTGAACCGCCATTTTCAATTTTGCGGGCTGCACCAAAGAAACGCTTTGGCTTGTGAAGTGCATTGGCGTCAACACCACCTGAAAGAATTTTTCCGGAAGAAGGAACGACTGTATTGTAAGCTCGAGCCAAACGAGTGATTGAATCCAAGAGAATAACAACATCGTGGCCACACTCGGTCATGCGTTTTGCTTTTTCTAAAACGATGCTCGCTACTTTAACGTGGCGTTCGGCCTGCTCATCGAAAGTGGAGGCAATCACCTCGGCCTTTACGCTTCGCGCCATGTCGGTAACTTCTTCAGGACGTTCATCAATCAACAACACGATCAAATAAACTTCCGGATGGTTTTCGGCAATAGCGTTAGCAATATTTTTTAATAGAACTGTTTTACCTGTTTTTGGTTGAGCAACGATCATTCCGCGCTGGCCTTTACCAATGGGTGAAAAAAGATCGAGGATACGAGTTGAAAAATTATCGGGCGTTGTGCTCAGCTTTAATTTTTGTTCAGGGAAAAGCGGAGTGAGGTATTCAAACGCAACACGGTCGCGAATTTCTTCAGTGGTTTTGCCGTTGATGCTATCCACTTTTAAAAGCGCAAAATATTTTTCGCCCTCTTTTGGTGGACGGATTTGCCCCTTCACCGTATCGCCTAATTTCAAACCAAATAACTTGATTTGCGAAGGAGAAACGTAAATATCATCGGGGCTTGCGAGATAGTTATAATCAGATGAGCGAAGAAAGCCATAGCCATCTTGCATGATTTCCAACACACCTTCATTGCTCACAACACCATCAAAGTCGCGAACGGAGTTGATGTTTTGTTTCTGTTGTGGTTGTTGATTTTGATTTTGCTGATTTGAATTTGGGTTCTGGTATGGTTTTTCTTCTTGTGCTTCAAGTTGAGCCACCTGATCGTTTACAATTGGAGTTTCAGTAGGTTCATCAAAACTTGGCACTGAAGGAGTAATTTCCGCCTCCATGTTATGAAGTATTTCATCACTCGAAAGTTCTTTGGCAGCAGATGAAACAACAGCGGCAACCGGAGGCGCAACATTCTCGCGCTTGCGTGGTCGCATTTTTCTTTCAGGCTGCGGTTGTGCTTCCGTCTTTGAAGCTGGAACTGGCTCGCCCGATACTGCTTGTTGATCTAAGATTTTATAAATGAGTTCTTCTTTGGAAAGCTTCTTGGCATTTTTTACGCCCATGGCTTCGGCCATTTCTTTCAGCTCTGACAAGAGTTTTAAATTGAGTTCATCAATAGTAAGCATGTATGAAAAAATAGGTTGTGATTACAATTCTAATAGCGGCATTAAAACATCAAACGCTGTAGCAACTCTTCGAAACAAATTCAAAAAATTCTGGGCTTTATATCATTGAAGGCCGGAGTGGCCGCGATTGATGATGCAATGATAGCCCAATTTGAAATATATTCCAAACTCAGAAAAAAATTATTGGCTAATTTGGCAGTTTAATTTACCCACATGTTGCAGGTTCAATTTTTACGAGAAGACACGAAACGAGTTTTAGAAGGGCTCGCCAAACGAAATTTTAAAGATGCTGAAGAGTTGGTCAATGCAGCTATTGAAAATGATAAGCAGAGAAGAAAGACCCAACTTGATCTTGACGATTTAAAAGCAAAGTCAAATGCGAATTCAAAGAAAATTGGTGAGTTGATTAAAGCAGGAAATACGATTGAAGCCAATGAACTGAAAGCCCAGGTTGCCTCGGCCAAAGATCAGATCAAAGCATGGGAGGAAAATCTGGTTTCGTTTGAGAAAAAACTACAAGAGGTATTATATAAAATCCCAAATGTTCCTCACGAAAAAGTACCAGCCGGAAAAACACCCGAAGAAAATATTAATGTTCACCAACACGGAACGCCTCCCACTTTATATCCAGGCGCTTTGCCGCATTGGGAGTTGATCAAAAAATATGACATCATCGATTTTGATTTGGGCATCAAAATTTCTGGTGCCGGATTTCCAGTGTACAAAGGCAAAGGCGCAAAATTGCAACGAGCGCTAATCAATTTCTTTTTAACGGAAGCTGACAAAGCCGGCTACTTAGAAGTTCAGCCACCAATTGTTGTAAATGAAGCCAGCGGCTATGGCACAGGTCAGTTGCCCGACAAAGAAGGACAGATGTATTTTGTGAATGAAGATGGATTGTATCTCATTCCAACGGCCGAAGTGCCCATCACCAATTTGTACCGCGATGTAATTTTGAGTGAAGAAAACCTTCCGATAAAAAATGCAGGATACACACCTTGCTTTCGCAGAGAGGCCGGAAGCTGGGGCGCGCACGTGCGTGGGTTGAATAGACTGCATCAATTTGATAAGGTGGAAATTGTTCAAATCACTTTGCCAGAAAATTCATATCAGGTTCTGGATGAAATGTGTAATCATGTTCAAGGACTTTTAGAAAAGCTTGAGCTGCCCTATCGCAAGCTGTTGCTTTGCGGAGGTGACATGGGTTTCAACAGCGCCACCACTTACGACTTTGAAGTTTTTTCTGCCGCGCAGCAACGCTGGCTTGAAGTAAGCTCGGTTAGCAATTTTGAAACCTTTCAAGCCAACCGATTGAAACTCCGTTACAAATCGAAAGATGGCAAAACACAATTGCTCCATACATTGAATGGAAGCGCACTCGCTCTTCCACGCATTGTGGCAGCCATTTTAGAAAACAACCAAACTGAAAAAGGAATTCAAATTCCTGAAGTACTTAGAAAGTACACAGGATTTGATTGGATAAATTGATTTCAGGCTCATGCTGAAAAACAAAGCACTCGTACGGCTCACTTTTTTAGGCGCTGCAATCGCCTGGCTGGTGCTTCTTTTTTCTGACATCACCATTTTATTCAGCTCGCTTCAAGGGCTTCATCCAGATGTGCCCATGTGGCTGCCTCGGGTAATGCTGGGCGTTTACATCGTGAGTCTTTACTACTATTACAAATTGAGAATTGAGTTAGACGATTCACTCAATTTTACCGACCTCCTATGGAAAGTTTTTGCTACGGGTTTAATTACAACTGTAGTTTCGTTAGGCTTCAGGCTGTTGGTTTTTCTTTTGGGCAAATCAGCGCTTGCATCGAATATTGTCTTTAGCGATTTTATTTGTCAGGTAAATCTGGCGCTGTTCATTAACTTCCTAATAGCAGCTTACACTTCTTGGAAACGATTAATCTTATACCATAAATCGAAATGGCTATTCCGCACGTGGACCGTTTTTGAAATAGCGTTTTTCATCATCTTGGTTTATGATAGTGCCGGAATAATTTTATCTGAAACCAATACCACTATCATCTATCTGGTGGTTGGGTTGCTCATCCTTGTCCTTTCTGCCAACATGCGCTGGGTGGCGTACCTCAACTTCAAGCAGAAATGGACCAGCCTTTTGCTTTTGCTGCTCACTTTTTTTTATCTCACGTATTTCTTTTACACCGTTGAGCGCTCCACTGAAAATATTGCCAAGGCTACGGAGCTCTTAGCAAAAGAGTCTTCCGTATTTCTTGATTACAGAAATCAGTTGTTGGTCATTGCTCTTTTCATGTTCATTTGCATGTACGGAGTTTTTTCTTTTCTGGTGATTTTATTCAACCTTCCTACTTCATCTGTGTTTGAACAAAAACTGGAGGAGGTTGTTAATTATCAAAGAATAAGTCAGTCGATTCAAACTGAACAAAACGAAGAAAGTGTTTACAATATTCTACTGGAGAGCTCTGTGAGTACTGTCTTTGCAGATGCCGCTTGGCTTGAGATAATAAGCGCCAGCAACGAGCACAAAATGTACACCTATCGGGTTACAGAGCAAGAAAGTAAAAACATAAAAGAACATCTCGAGAAAAACCACGTGAAGGGGGTGCTCGATGGTGGAAGTGAAAAGACAAAAAATCTTTCGAAGCATTTGGCTTCAATGAAAAACTCACGCTTCCGTTCTATACTTGCATTTCCCATCGTTGTTAAAGAAGTAAACATTGGTACTCTTGCATTGTTAAAAGAATTGCCCGAAGGTTTCAATAAAGAGATGACGCGCATTGTCTCCACGTTTGCCAACCAGGCCGGGATTTCGATTGAGAACTTCAGGCTCATGGAAGAAGCGTTCCAGAACGAGCGCTATAAAGAAGAATTAAAAATTGCAAAGACAGTTCAACAAAGTCTGTTACCCAACAAACTGGAAGAAGACAACGATTTCGAAATTGTAGCTTTCTCTGCTTCGGCCGATGAAGTGGGTGGAGATTACTACGATACGCTCCGGATAAACGAAACTACGGTTGCTCTGATCATTGCCGATGTGTCGGGCAAAGGCACAACGGCCGCATTCCACATGAGCCAGATGAAAGGCATTTTTCATAGTCTGGCACAGCAACACTTCGACCCGAAAGAATTTATGCAACGCGCTAATCAAGCTTTAGTTTACTGCTTGGAACGAGGTTCATTTATTTCGGCCTCTTACTTTGTGGTTGATACTGAAAACAAGAAAGTGAAATACTCGCGTGCAGGTCACTGCCCTGTTCTCTATTTTCATTCCGGTGATAACCAATCAAAGTTTTTGAAAGATAGAGGCGCTGCCTTAGGGATGGTTCGAAGTAAAGATTACAGTAACTATGTGGAGACTAACGAGCTTACTTATTCGGCCGG
>DPLR01000002.1 GCA_003541895.1 Cytophagales bacterium
ATTATTGAAGTCTGTGAGAAACACAGCGCACAACTCATCGTAGACGAAGCTCACGCTGTTGGTGTTTTTGGTGCGCACGGTGAAGGGCTTGTAAATCACTACCAACTTGAGGATAAAGTTTTCGCTTGCGTTTACACGTTTGGAAAAGCTCTTGGCTTGCATGGCGCTGCGGTTGCCGGAAGCGAAGCATTAAAAAATTACCTGATCAACTTTGCACGATCATTTATTTATTCAACGGCTCTACCTCCGCACGCGTACTACCAAATTCAAAAGGCATACGAATTGCTGCCGTTGGCCGATCAGAAAAAATTAGTGGAGTTGATCGATTACTTTAAAAAAGCTTCTCGCAGTGTGAAGTCATTTTCATTTTTAGAGAGTAACTCACAAATTCAAGGCGTTGTGGTTGGCGACAATGCAAAAGCGCGGGCACTTTCTTTACACCTTTTCGAAAAAGGAATTTATGCAAAAGCCATTGTGTCGCCTACCGTGGCTTTAGGAAGTGAACGGTTGCGCATCTGCTTGCATACCTTCAATTCGAAAGAGCAAATAGATTTACTTATGAACGAACTCAATCATTTTTCAAAATGAACATTGGCATTGCGGGCATACATACAGGAATCGGAAAAACAGTTTGCTCGGCTGTAATCTGTCAGGCACTGGGCTATGATTATTGGAAACCCGTTCAAGCCGGTGATCTTGAAAATTCGGATAGCAATTTCATCCGCGATCACGTAACAAATCCAAGCTGCAAAATCCATCCTGAACGATTTAGACTTTTGACGCCCGCTTCACCACACTATGCGGCCTCGCTCGAGAAAATTGAAATCAAGAGAGAAGACTTTATTCTACCTTCCACTAAAAATAATCTTCTGGCGGAAACCGCTGGCGGGCTAATGAGTCCTTTGGCTAAGAACTTCTTGAATATCGATCTGCTTCCATTACTACAACTTAAAACAGTTCTTGTTTCAAATAATTATTTGGGGAGCATTAATCACACGTTGCTGAGTTGGGAAGCATTGAGATCAAAAGGAATTCCATTGCTTGGAATTGTGTTTGTTGGAGAAACCGTTGCATCAACCGAAGAGTTTATTCTTGAACACACGCAACTTAAAAAACTTTTCTCTATACCTCTTTTAAAAGAATTGAGTCAAAAAACAATTCAACAATTTGCTTCAGAAAAAAATATAACCTTAGGAATTGAATGAGTGAGTCTGCTAATCCTGTCTGGTATCCGTTCACGCAAATGAAACTTGCGCCCTCTCCTATTCCAATTGAGCGCGCCAAAGATTGTACACTTTATGCAAAAGATGGCAAAACCTATATCGATGCCATCTCTTCCTGGTGGGTGAATATTCACGGGCACAGCAATGAAATAATTGCCAAGGCTATAGCTCAACAAGCCTCCACACTTGAGCACGTAATTTTTGCGGGCTTTACACATTCACCGGCCGAAACGATTGCGCAAAGCTTAATTCAAATTTTACCGAAAGGCTTCTCCAAAATTTTCTTTTCGGATGATGGATCTACTTCCGTTGAAGTGGCTATTAAAATGGCACTTCAGTTTTGGCACAACCAGGGCATCACTCACAAAACAAAAATAATTGCCTTTGAGCATGCGTACCATGGAGATACATTTGGAGCAATGAGCGTAGGCGAACGAAATACTTTCACCACTCCCTTCCAAAATCATTTATTTGAAGTGCACTTCATTCCAACACCGAATGATAAAAACAGTGAGGAAGTAAAAAATCAATTAAGTGCTTTAGCCCAGTCAGGCAAAGTTGCCGCTTTCATTTTCGAGCCGCTTGTACAAGGCGCAGGAGGCATGTTGATGTACAAAGCCAAACACCTTGACGAACTCATTTCAATCGCCCAACAAAATAACGTACTCTGCATTGCCGATGAAGTGATGACGGGCTTCGGTAGAACCGGAAAAAATTTTGCAATCAATCATTTAACTCATTCGCCCGATTTAATTTGTCTGTCGAAAGGAATCACCGGTGGGTTCTTGCCTATGGGCGTGACTGCATGTACGCAAAAGATTTACGATGCCTTTCATTCGACTGAAATCACCAAAACTTTTTTTCATGGTCATTCGTACACGGCCAATCCGCTGACGTGTGCCGCTGCAAATGCAAGTCTGGAAATTCTTCTCAGCGATAAATGTCAACGGCAACTTAAAACCATCGAAGAATCGCATCAGGCGTTTTCAGAAAAAATCAGAAATCACGATGCTGTGAAAGAAGTTCGGCAAACGGGAACCATCATTGCCGTTGAATTGCAAACCGAAGAAAACACTTCGTACTTCAATTCCATTCGCAATCAAGTCTATCAATTTTGTCTTGATGAAGGTGTGTTATTGCGACCGCTTGGAAATATTATCTACATCATGCCGCCCTACTGCATAACTGAAGCAGAACTCGAAAAAGTTTATTCAGTTATTTTGAAAGTGATTGAGCGCGTGAAAGCCAAGTCGTTTCGTTAGAAATTTCAATTCGCTCCCACCTGAATAAATGGTGCCCAATAATAGGGATGACTGAACTTTTGGCTTTTTAATAAATTTAATTTGGCTGTGCGCAATGCCGTTGCTTTGTCTTTGCCTTTGAGCAGCTCGCTATAAAAATCTATCATCAAAAGTGATGTGCTCTCATCGGCTACTTTCCAGAGCGAAGAGATAACACTGCGCGCTCCGGCAAACAAAAATGCCGTGGTGAGTCCGCGCACTCCTTCGCCTTCTATCTTTTTGCCTAAGGCAGTTTCACAAGCCGAGAGTGTAACCAACTCGGCTTTCAAAGTCAATCCCAGAATTTCGCCCGTATATAAAATTCCATCTTCCGTTGAATTTTTGTCTTGCGTCAACAACAAACCAGACAATTCAGGATATTGGCTGTTCACAAACCCATGTGTTGCCAAGTGAATGTAATCGTAGTCTTGTAATTCGCCTTTCTTAATTAGCTCTTCACTTGCTGCCTCTTTGATAAATGATTTTGAAGGGAAGCCTTTGTCAATATTCATTTGATTGATGGTTGCTACTTCAACTTCGGTGGCCGGCAGTGGCGCAATATATTGACCATTCAAACTGAACGCCCTGCTCGTGGTGTCAGACTTCTTTGCAATTTTCACAAAGCGCTCGCATGATTTGTTGATATAGTTAGTCTCTTTGTCTTCAAACACTGGAGCCAAGGCAATAAACTTTGGTTTTGAACCCAATTGACTTGGCGACTGACTGGCAATAAGTGCACCCGACAACTGATAGTATATGGTATACTTCTCTGCGAGGTAAGCATCAGTTCGCA
>DPLR01000458.1 GCA_003541895.1 Cytophagales bacterium
GTCGAGCAACGTTTCTTTTATTGATTCGGTGCTATTTCGAAAATCCATTTGATACGTTTTTTTATCACCAAAACCGGGAGCACTGTCAAGCGCATCGCGGAACGGTCCATAAAAACAAGAAGCATACTTTGCGCTGTAGGAAAGGATTCCAGTTTTTGTGAAACCGGCTTCATCCAATTTTTTACGAATGGCTTTCACGCGGCCGTCCATCATATCTGAAGGAGCAACAAAATCAGCACCGGCTTGCGCATGTGAAAGCGACATATCTGCCAGGACTTTTACGGTTGCGTCATTCACAATTTCTTCTCCGGCAACAATTCCATCATGGCCGTAGCTTGAGTAAGGATCTAGAGCAACATCGGTCAGCACAATAATGGATGAATCGATTTCTTTAATCAACCTTACTGCGCGCTGCATCAATCCATTCGAGTTCAGTGCTTCTTTTCCTTCGTTGTCTTTAAGATTGTCAGGCACCTTTACAAAAAGTAAAACCGAATTCAATCCTAGTTTTTTCAATTCAGCAATTTCCGTTTTCAATAAATCCAAACTCAATCTGAAATAATTGGGCATGGAAGCAATTTCTTCTTTCACATTGGTTCCCTCCACAATAAAAAGAGGAACGATGAAATTATCCGGTGTGACCGATGTCTCGGCTACCATGTTTCTTACTGCACTGTTCGTGCGAAGTCTGCGATATCTTTTATTTAATTCCATAAATATTAATTCAAGATTCAATATTTATAATTCAAAATTCTGCTGTTCACTTTGGAATTCAAACCCACTCTCTTGGATTTTTCAAAACTCTAATCAATTCTTCTTCCTTCGATCCAGCCACTGGTTTGTCATCGTATTCAAAGCGAACGCGGGGAGGAAGGCTCATCAAAATACTTTCGGTTCTTCCATTCGATTTCAACCCAAAGATCGTTCCGCGATCGTGGATCAGATTGAACTCAACGTACCTTCCTCTTCGAAGCTCCTGCCATTTTCGTTGCTCGTCAGTGAATGTCAAATTTTTTCTTCGTTCAACAATGGGCAAATACGCTTTCACGAACGAATCTCCACAAGCCTTCGAGAATTCGAAAAAGAAGTTCTCATCGTGTGAAGTATTCGGTCGGAGATAATCGTAAAAAATTCCACCCACGCCTCTGCGTTCGTGGCCGCGATGGGTGTTGTTAAAATAATTGTCGCACTGCAATTTGAAAGTAGGATAGAACGATGGATCAAATCGATCGCAGGCGCTCTTAAAGGTTTGATGAAAATGAACGGCATCTTCTTCAAACAAATAATACGGAGTTAGGTCTGCGCCACCGCCAAACCAGCCATCGATTTTATTTTTTTGTTGATCGTACAATTCGAAGTAACGGAAGTTGGCATGAACCGTTGGAACCATCGGGTTTACCGGATGAATCACCAGTGAAATTCCGGTTGCAAAGAAACTTGCTCCGGATGTCTTTAACTGCGCAGCGAGTGCAGGCGTGACTTCACCAAAAACAGCCGAGCGATTAACGCCTCCTTTTTCAAAAATAATTCCGTTTGAAATTACGCGCGTCACCCCACCGCCACCGCCTTCGCGTTGCCAAACGTCTTCTTTGAATTTTTCGTTGCCATCCATCTGTTCGATCGATTGACAAATTGAATTCTGAAGATCAGCAATATATTTTTCGAATGGTTCCTTCATCAACCTCTAAAATTCTTCACTGTATCTACAAACACCTTTGCGTTTTCAAAAGGAGTTTGAGGCAACACGCCATGCCCAAGATTGGCGATGTAATTTCCTATGCCAAAATTTTTCAGCATGGAGATTGTTTCTTGCTCTACATTTTTTGCCGGACCTAGCAACGTGATCGGATCTAAATTTCCTTGCACCACTACATCGCCTGCCATTTTTCTGCCGACTGATGGCTCAATGTTCCAATCCAAACCTAAACATGACGCACCGGTTTTTTGCATTTCAGGTAAAGCGAACCAGGCACCTTTGGCATACAGTATCACCGGCACTTTGGGTTGAATCGCTTTCACAATTTTGTCGAGGTAAGGCAACGAGAATTTTCTGAAATCAGAAGGAGATAGCAGTCCGCCCCATGAATCAAAAATTTGAACGGTATCTACACCGGCTTCAACCTGCATGTTCAAGTAGATGATGCTGGCCTCGGTGATTTTGTCTAATAGTATTGCAGCCCACTCGGGATGCTGATAGCAAAACTGTTTCGCCTTTGCAAAATCTTTCGAGCCTTTGCCTTCTACCATGTAGCAAAGCAGTGTCCACGGTGAACCGCAAAAACCGATGAGCGGCACTTCGTTTTCCAAAGCGTCTTTTACAGCTTTGGTGGTTGGTAGTGCATACGAAAGAACGTCTGCGGTATTTGCAGGATTCAATTTTTGAATTTGCTCTTGCGTACGAACCGGATCCGCGATGATCGGGCCTTTCCCTTCGATGATTTCAACATCCACACCAAGTGCTTGTGCAATAACGAGAATGTCAGAAAACAAAATGGCGGCATCCACGCCCACTTGCTTTACGGGCATCACGGTAATTTCAGCCGCAAGTTCTGGATTGCGCACGCGCTCGAAGAACGAATATTTTTCGCGTATCTTAATGTAGTCGGGCAAATACCTTCCGGCTTGGCGCATCATCCATACAGGTGGACGCTCAACGGTTTCATGTTTTAATGTTCTTAATAGTAAGTCGTTCTTTAGTTGTGTCATATTGTGAATGGTGAATGGTGAATCGTGA
>DPLR01000222.1 GCA_003541895.1 Cytophagales bacterium
ATCTTTTACCCACAACCGTGTCAGTTGAACTGGAAGGGTTCCATTGTTTTGGACTGAACAGCTGAGGTAGACTGCATTGTTTAGCACGCCCAATTCTGGATTTGCAATAAAAGTTGTTTGGAGCTCTGAATATCGATCCAAATCTAACTGTTTTGCCTGCATGGTCGTTTGTTCTAGTACAGTATTTTGACTTAAAATAATCATAAAACTAGCGAAAGCAATCATAACTATAAGCAGGAAAAATACCATTCCAAAAATGGTGCCAATTCCTCTTTTGCTGCTTTTAAATCTACGCGTAAAACGCATAATTAAAATTGCTCCCGTTATTTGTGATTAATTGAATAGTATAAATTGAACCTGACGAAAGAGAGTTAATGGAGACTGCAAAGTAACCTTCTTCCCCGACGTTTAAGCGGTTACCCGTAATTGGGGTTGGTGTAGGCGTGCTACGGTCAATTGGTTGAAAAGGAGATATTTGATTACCTGAGAATGGTTGCCCAACAATGTTGTGATTGTTATCATAAATAAATATAGAGTTGATTTGTACGTTGTTTGCACTTCCGCAATTTATTATATAAACCGTTAATGTTCCAGTTGAGGAGTTATATACTACATTTTCGAATCCAATTCGTTCAGAAATAGATTGCGCACTGTTCGACATGCTGTTTGTATAACTGTTTGTAGCGCTGCTGGTGAGATTGCTTGAATAATAATAAGCTACTGTTCCAAAAATAATGATAATCGTAGCTAGGATCAGGGTGGCAAATATTGGACTAAGGCCACGCATATTAAGCGACCAAGTGATAAGTTTCCTCATTATCGCACCTTAACATTTTATCTTAGCAGCTAGCTATCCTTTTCAGTTGCAAATCCCGCTGTTTTTCAATTTTTGTCTGTACGGCAGTTCATTTCCTTAGTTTGTTAATAAACTATGTAATTCTATAATACTCGATTATTTGGAAAACTTTGAGTGCAACTAATTCAAAGCTGCAACACTATTTTTTGAAAACACAACAGGGCAAAATGCATTCAAACGATGCAAGTGTACTAGAGATTGCCCACAAAAGTTAATTTCAGATTACAATATTTAATCAATAAAATTGTTTCTTCAAAAATTTTTAGCAAAATTATATGTTTACAATACATATTCGTGGTTCTCAAGTTTAATAAACAAATTTTATGCCATAGAGAGTCAAGCGCTGATTGAGTTACAGAAAGTACCAAATCACTATTGTGGAAAGGGATTGAAAAAGCTTGAAGTGCCAAATTTGCAATGCTGTTGTAGCGGTTTACCCAGAAGGTTTGGAGGGCGAAAAGATCTGCAGTAACTGTGGACTAGTCACAGATCACACTCCCACCTTGAATGGTTATACACAGTGGACGCCCGAGTGGTTTTCAAACTGGAATGAGCAAGACTCAGAAACACTAAAAGAGTGGTTAACCACCCTAAGAGCAGTCTCCTGTCAACTAAACATACCCAATTACCCCTATCGAGAAGAAGCAGCACGTACAATAAGAAATCAAAATCATTCATTATTTAAATCACAAAAACTCTCAAAAAACAAAAGAGCCACCGTAGCAGCACTGATGCATTTAACACTTAAAGAATATAACAAAATGCGCCCAATCAAAGAAATAAGTAAACAACTTAGCCTTGACTCAAAAACAGTAATGAAACAAACATGGCTATTAAACAAAATGTTAAGCGAGAAAAAGAAACCGCTAAAAACTCAACGAAAAACAGCAATGGACTATCTGCATGAATCAGTGGGAAAATTAACATATAACAGAGACATTATCATCAATGCCGAAAATACGTTAAAACAAATCAAAAAAATTGGGGGAAACCCAATAGGCATCGCAGCAGGCGCCTTCTATTATACGTGCAAAAGCTTTAAAGTAAAAATTTCCAAGGAAAAAATAGGGGAAGCTTTTCACATATCCAAAAGAACTGTTTATACCAATGAAGCAAGAATTAGAAAACTGAACAATAAACAACTTAACAAAAACCGCCTAGAATTATTGGTGACTGAAGAAGCATTTTCTCCTCTTGAAACCTCGCTGTGTCCTAAAGACAATTCACTTGTAATGTTGAGTTAAGAATAAACTCGATTCTTAGGTTTTAACTCAATCCGATTTTAAAACTTTTGAGGATTATTTTTCCTCTAAATGTCGATATTAGTTTTTTGTGTGAATTACAATTCGATTACGTTAACAAAGTTAATCGATAGTTTTCCATTTACCAAATTTAAGGTTACTGCAATGAAAAAAGTATTCCAGTTTCAATTTTTTTAACAAAAAAACCTTCTGTAATCATAAACCTTTCCATTGGCATGACTTGAACGACGATCACCATTATAATGAAAAGTTAGAGGTTACAAGGTCAATCTATAAGTCAAGGTATTTAAAGAAATAAAACATTCAGGTAAAAAGCAAGGTTAGAACCATGGCATATTTGCGAGAAGAAAAAGAAAACTTGGAAGTTTCATACCCAATTAAAATACTCTGGGATAAGATCCCAAAAGCACTTGAAAAACTCAAATGGACTACTGAAGAAAAAGAAGAGGCAAAGTTTCATCTTACAGTTAAAACCAAGGGCGCTTTTCTCTCTTATTCATCAACAATGATGATTGATTTAATAGTTGTAGATAAGAATACAACTAAGATGTCAATTGCCGCCGAAACACCTGTGACGACAATTACATCAATTGCTGATTATGGCCGGACAAGGGAACGCATTGACATGTTTGTAACCACTCTGGCAAAGTTGATGGAAACACCAAAGAAAAACGCATCCCAGAATCAATCTACTTAGTCACCATAAGTTTGCTAAATTAGAGCAAATCTAATATTTGCTGTCGCCTGCATGATTACTATGATTAAGGCAATAAACCTCGGCGACAACAGCGAAAAAGCAGTTACAATCGAAGAAATCGGGAACTTAGAACTTTCAGGCTTATGGCTAGAACTCGTTGATCCTTCACCAGAAGAGTTAAAGGCAGTCTCAGAAAAAGCCCAGATACCAACATGTTTTCTTAGACTTCCAGAAATCGACGGCTTTGTTGATTTACGCTTAGAAACGGGTTTCAGCATTATCACTTTTGTAGTCCTCAAGGATATTGCCGCCACAAAAGAAGTCTACCCTATAGTGATGGCTTTTTCTAAAAACTACTTAATTACAGTCACCAAAAAAGAGGCCCAGGCAATAATTAATATAGCTAAAGAGCGGATGAGCAAAACCAAAATTGACCCTCCAGCGCAAGTAACCTACTT
>DPLR01000508.1:0-2828 GCA_003541895.1 Cytophagales bacterium
CGGTTGTCGCCCATCATGAAATAATAATTTTGCTTGAAGGTGTACTGTGTTACTTCTTTGCCTTCGATCGTCAGTTTTCCGTTTTCAATTTTTACATCACTGTTGTGATCGTAGAGTTGAATGGTAGTGCCATAAACGGATAGTGTAGAATCATTGATAGGTATTGTCCAACCTTCTTTGGGCAAAGTTAAAGGACCGAAATTTTCCCCATTCCATTCATGATATTTCGATGCTCCAAAAATTCGGATGTCTGCAGCGTGGTCAATGGCAGGTAACTCAACCGATTTAATGTAAGGCAATGCTTTTACTTCTTCCATTTTGCTTTTAGATAAAAGCATTGAGTATTCTACCTGATCTGGAGCCGTGCGCCCGTACGATTGAAAATCTTCGGGGTCTAAGCCGAGCTTTTCAAAATTGCGTTGGTTAATTTCATCCTTTGCAATCACGCGGTAGCGGAACTGCATGTTTTCTGGATTGGTTGAAGGCTGCCCATTGATGAATACCTGTCGGTCTTTAATTTCCAACACATCTCCGGCAACAGCAACGCATCGTTTGATATAGTTGGTTTTAAGATCAACTGGATAATCGATCCATTGATCGCGTGGCATCATGTAGTTATTTTCAGCAATCCCTGGAACATTAAATACAA
This sequence comes from Cytophagales bacterium, assembly GCA_003541895.1. Taxonomy (GTDB): domain Bacteria; phylum Bacteroidota; class Bacteroidia; order Cytophagales; family Cyclobacteriaceae; genus ELB16-189. Next base: position 650 of record DPLR01000508.1, read on the forward strand.
CCACGTCTTCGCGCTTTACATGGCTTATGCCGGGTAAGCGATAGGAGGGGAGTTGAATCCAATTGAGGTACGATGGAATTTCAGTGAACCAAATTTTCTGATGAGTCAGTGGAATTTGCAATGGTGTTCGCGGTGTGCGTGTGCCGTAATGGAATTTGCTAACGAAAAGAAAATCACCCACCAGCAGAGAGTTTTCCATAGAAGGCGTTGGAATTGTATACGCTTCCATGATTAACCAACGAATCAAAGTTGCGGCTACCACAGCAAACACGATGGCGTCCCACCACTCGCGAAGTTTCGATTTTGGTTTCTTGTTCTCTTCTTTTTTCTTTTCCCAGAATTTCCAGCTCATGATACTTCAAAATTTAAAATTCAAGATTCATTTTAATCTTGAACTAGTTTTAGCGGTGCAAAGAAAGGCAAAATATTGTGAACTCAGAACTTTAAAAAGTCGTCCATTGTGAAGACTCCGGTTTTGCCGGCTAGCCATTCACCTACCAATACAGCTCCTAGGGCAAAACCTTCGCGTGAATGAGCGGTGTGTTTAAGTTCTAGGTCATCCACCTTCGAGGTATATTTCACAATATGGGTGCCCGGTGTAGGATCTACCCTAAAGGCGTTAATGCTGAGTGTTTCTGGTTTAGAAGCATTGCTTAATGCCCATTCTTTTTTAGATGAATAATTTTTTATTACCCCTTCGGCCAAGGTAATCGCAGTTCCGCTCGGAGCATCTTTTTTGTGTGTGTGATGGGTTTCATCGATGGTAACATCATAACCTGATTGGCTATTCATGAGCCGAGCTAAAAACTCGTTTACTTTAAAAAGAATATTCACGCCAACGCTGTAATTGGAAGCGTAGAAAAATGCGCCTCCTTTTTGAAGGCAGAGTTCCTCAATCTCTTTTCTACGTTCGAGCCAGCCAGTAGTTCCGCACACCACGGGAATTTTTTTATCGAAACAATATTTCAAATTATCGATTACAGCATCGGGTTGAGAAAATTCAATGGCCACATCCGCATTTGAATTGAAGTTGAGCAACTCTTCGCGTGTGTCAACCCTGCCTGCAATGGTATGGCCGCGAGTGATAGCAATTGCCTCAATGGCCTTGCCCATTTTTCCGTAGCCGATTAAAAGAATTTTCATTTTATTTTTTAGTCACGTTAAATCCCGATTACACTTTTTAAAAACGTAAAGATATACCCATGCCCATTCCATAAGCCGGATTGACGATAGGCTCTACACGCACATGGAATTTTGGGTTTACATCAAACTCTTTCAGGTGAGCATCAACATGGGCGTCAACGATCTGAAGGATATAGAAAATTCCGGTGATGGCTAGAAAGTAATCGCGTTGCCGGTGTGATTGCGATTCGGCTGTCCTCAATCGCGTGTTAAGACTCCCATAGGTGGTGGAAGATCCAGGATAAATCTGATTAGGATAATTGATGGAATAAAATACTTGGTTGCGGTATTTAGTTTCGTTGTCGCTGTAAAATTTCACTACAGCCAATAACCCAAACAAACCGCCATATACCAACGGCACTTTCCAATATTTTTTATTGTAAACCTGTCCGGCACCTGGAAGAATAGCCGATAGAAATAAAGCTTTGCGCGGATTAAATCGGTTAACGTAATCTTGAACGTTTACCACTTTTCCGTTGCGCAACCGAACGGAGTCCGTTGAGAGCCCAGTGCTGTCTTTTTTGGTTTCTTGTGCAAAGCCGATAACGCTAATCAGTAAAAAGATTGCAGCCAGGCTAAGCTTCCAATTGATCATAGTTTTAAGATGTCCAAAATTCGGTTTAAATCTTCTACCGACAAAAAAGGAATGCGAATATCGCCCTTTTTGCCGTCACTTTTAATAATAACTTTCGTGCCAAAGTGTGAAGATAATTTAGACTGAAGTTGATGAACTTCTTTAGGAACGCTCGCTGTCTCTGGAGTTTCGGTTTTTACTTTAGCTCCTTCGGCTACTTCTCGCGCCAACGATTCAACCGCTCGAACGGAGAGATCTTCAGCAATTACTTTCTTAACTATAAATAATTGTGAGTCGGGATTTTCAATGTTGATGATGGCACGCGCATGCCCCATCGAAATTTTATTATCGCGTAAAGCGATTTGAATGTCTGGCGGAAGTTTGAGCAGACGCAGATAGTTGGTAACTGTAGTTCTATTTTTG
>DPLR01000508.1:3057-5542 GCA_003541895.1 Cytophagales bacterium
CCTAGTTCTATTTTTGCCAACACGTTCACCCAACTCTTCTTGTTTCAAATTACATTCAGAGATCAGGCGCTGATAGCTCAATGAAATTTCTATTGGATTTAAATTCTCGCGCTGAATGTTTTCGATCAAAGCCATCTCCAGCATTTGCTGGTCGTTGGCCGTGCGCACATAGGCGGGCAGCGTTTTTAAGCCGGCCAGTTTTGAAGCCTGAAATCTCCGCTCACCCGAGATTAACTGATACTGATTGTGTGTGAGTTTTCTAACCGTGATAGGTTGAATGATGCCATGAACCTTAATCGATTCGGCCAATTCGTTGAGTGCTTCCTGATCAAAATGCTGACGAGGTTGAAACGGGTTGGTTTCAATTTCTTCAATCGGAATTTCATTGAGGTTACTCGTAGTTGCGCCCGAAAGCGATGGAACCACTACTTCCACTTCTGATTTTTCTCCTTCCGAATCACTGAGCAGTGCACTTAAGCCACGGCCCAATGCTTTTTTCTTGATGCTCATTTTCCTTTTCCGTTTTTATTCAACACTTCGTGTGCAAGATTCAAATAGCTGATCGCCCCTTTGCTTTCTGCATCGTGAACGATGACAGGCAAACCAAAACTGGGTGACTCGCTCAACTTAACATTGCGGGGAATGATGGTTTTGAACGCAATATTTTTAAAATGAGTTCGCACTTCTTCTACCACTTGGTTTCCCAAAGAAGTTCGTGCATCATACAGTGTTAACAATATGCCTTCAATTTCTAATTTCGGATTCAAACGTGTTTGAATAATTTTGATGGTGTTGAGCAATTTGCCCAAACCTTCTAGCGCAAAATATTCACACTGCACGGGAATGATTACTGAGTCAGCAGCCGTCAACGAGTTGATCGTGATTAAACCTAAGGATGGCGAACAATCAATCAAAATGAAATCGTACTGATCTTTTATTTTAGCTAAAGCATCGCGCATTTTTTCTTCGCGGTGCTCAATGTTCACCATTTCTACTTCAGCGCCAACCAAATCGATATGCGAAGGCAACACATCCAAGAATTTCAATTCATTTTTTATGATGGCATCCGAGGCATTAACGCCATCTACCATACATTCGTAAATACTTTTCTTGATGTCTTTTGGATTCATGCCCAAACCCGAAGTGGAGTTGGCCTGTGGGTCGGCATCTACCAACAATGTTTTGTGCTCCAATACGGCCAAGCTGGCGGCCAGGTTGATAGCTGTAGTGGTTTTTCCAACTCCTCCTTTTTGATTTGCTATCGCAATGATTTTGCCCATGAAAAAATAGTTTGAAGATTTGTTGATTTGAAAATTGAAAATTGGATTTAAAGAATTCCGCCTTTCAGATTCAAATTCTGTGAAGCAAAGATAGAGGTAATCGGAATTCGTGGAACGTGCGTGGAACAATGTTATCCACTTACTTTCAACAGATCATGCACAATGGAATGTGGATTCATGGTTCTGGATTCTGGATTCTTGATTTTAGTATCCGGCATCCAAGATTTGGCGAAACCTCATTTAATAATTTAGTTGTCATACTGCACACACCTGGTCGGTATGACAACTAAAAACAAGAAGATGAGTTTTCAGGACAACTCTAGTATCCAGTACTACTTCTTCGCTTTCCGCTGTGCTTCGCTTGCTTTCATGGCATCCTGAAGTTTGGCCATGAACGGTGATTTTTTGCTCGTTCCTGCCGCGTGCTTTTTACGGTTCTCGTCAAGGATGGATTTGATTTTGGTTTCATCAACAAATCGTTTGATGATGGCCTGCTGGGCAAAAGTGATCAGGTTGGAGATGAAATAGTAGTAACTCAAACCGGCCGAGAACGAGTTCAATACAAACATGAAGATAACCGGAGTGATGTACCCCATCGATTTCATTGGCCCTTCTACGGTTGAGAGCTGATTGTTTTGCCATTGATAAATAATAGATGAAGCAGTCATCAATAACACAAACAAACTAATGTGGCTTCCATAAAAAGGAATGGAGAAAGGTAGATTCAAAATGGAATCATAAGTCGATAAATCTTCGGCCCACAAAAATGGCTTTTGTCGTAAGTCGATGGTGTACTGAAACAAATAAAAGATCGAAATCAATATCGGGAATTGAAGCAGCAAAGGAATGCAACCGGCAAACGGATTAACTCCTGCTTGCTGATACAGTTTCATCTGGTCTTGCTGTGCCTGCGTCATGTTGTCGCCATTTTTTTCTTTGATGGCGTCAAGTTCCGGTTTTAGCAAGCGCATCTTCGCCATGCCCATGTACGAGCTGTACGTAAGTGGCGTAAGCAACAGCTTCATGAAAAGTACAAGCAACAAAATAATGACTCCGTAGTTGCTGATGTAGTTTTGCAAGAAATTGAAAATGGGCATCACCAAAAATTTGTTCACCCAGATTACCGGAGGCCAGCCCAAATAAACGTTGCGTGAAAAGCCTTCGGTTACATCGTTGAGAATTCGGTAATCGCTGGGCCCGAAGTA
>DPLR01000010.1 GCA_003541895.1 Cytophagales bacterium
AGATGTACTCAAATAATTAAGGCCAATTCCTTGATACGCCTTTGCGATTTCCGATTCTAACGAAATCTTTTTTGCTAAGCTCAACGCCTTTCGATGCAGGAGAACTGAAGAATCATATTGGCCTTGTAAATGATAAAGCTCGGCCAACAGATTACATAAGCCCACAAAATCATTTGCATAGGCAGTGTGAAAAGGAAACTTAAGTGCATTTCGGTAGTAAATAATAGCTTTGGTGGGTTCCTGTTTCTCAAAAGTTTCTCCCAGTTTTTTATATGCAGCAAACGATTGGGCATCGCCCCTATTTTGTCTGACTATCTCCAACAAACTATCTACAACCTGTTGCTGAGCGAAGGAGGTTGCCCAAAAAATCGATAAAATAAAAATGAACAGAAATCGCATAGACGTTTATTAAAAAGTAAAACTGAAAAATACCAGAATGATTTTATATGACAAATGACAAGGCAGTTGGAAGAAATCGGTTTTGTGGTACATTTTAAGCAGAGATATTTGTTTATTTTTGCAGCAAATTTACAATGGCCGAAAACACTTTTAAGACCAACACTTTCAAAAAGCCCGAAAAAGAAAAAAAGGCGAAGTCAGCAAAGTCGAAGTCACGTTTTAGTTTAGAATTTTTAAAAGATCCCGGCTTCATTTTAGCGGTAGGTTTTTTCTTGATTATACTATCGCTTTATCTATTTACTGCCTTTCTTTCGTACCTCTTTACTGGAAAAGCTGATCAGAGTGTTATCGAAGCATTGAGCGACACCAGTCTTGTTGATTCTGGTAAAGAAGCAAGCAACTGGCTTGGCCTATACGGGGCAATTACTTCTCATTATCTTATTTTCCGTTGGCTAGGTGTTTCAGCTTTTTTTGTTCCACCTCTCCTTTTCTTTCTTGGATTTAAATTGGTATTCAAACGCGAACTGGTTTCGTTATTTTCTGCTTTCATTTTTTCAGTCTTTGCTGGCTTATGGCTAAGCCTTCTTCTCGGTTACATTACTCACAGTCTTGCCGGTGTAACTGAAATCGGATTTATAAGTGGCGGCCTCGGATATGAACTTGCTAGACTCTCTGACGGACTTTTTGGTTGGGGCACGTTTTTAATCTTGGTGCTCTCCCTTTTCATTTTCATTATTTATTATTTCAATGTTACCAGCATCAATGCTTTTCAGGTGCGCGACCCGAAACCCATGGGCAATGATGCGTTGGTTACCGAAGAGCCCGAAGAGAAAACGGATTCTACTTATACAGATGACCTTGACAATTGGCCAAAACAGGAAGACGCAGTCCCGGAACCAATTCTGTTGGTAAACGAGCCTGTTGTAGAAAAACCAAAACCAGAAATTCAACTTGAAGTTGAAAAGGGCCCTGAACCCAAAAAGGAAGAGCTTGATTTAATCGTTGAAGAACCAATATTGGATACAGATCAGTTGGCCGAAAAATTAGTCGAAGAAAGTGGGGTTTACGATCCAACGCTTGATTTGAGCAACTATAAATTCCCTCCACTCGAGCTTTTGAATGAATATGAAGTTGGCAAAGTGCAAGTAACTCAGGAAGAACTCAATGCCAACAAAGACAAGATCGTTGCTACCCTCACCAATTTCAAAATCGGGATCAGTAGTATCAAAGCCACGATTGGCCCCACTGTTACACTTTACGAAATCGTTCCAGAAGCTGGAATAAAAATTTCACGAATAAAAAATCTGGAAGACGACATCGCGCTTAATCTCGCTGCGCTTGGCATTCGTATCATCGCTCCCATCCCCGGCAAGGGAACGATCGGTATAGAGGTGCCAAATAAAAATCGTGAAATGGTTAGTATTCGTTCTGTTTTATCTTCGCAGAATTTTATTAAAACAGATAAGGAGTTGCCTGTAGCACTTGGTAAAACCATTTCAAATGAGCTCTTCATTGTTGACCTTACCAAAATGCCTCACTTGTTGGTGGCCGGTGCAACAGGTCAAGGGAAATCAGTAGGCTTGAATGTGATCTTAACTTCATTGCTTTACAAACGGCACCCAAGTCAATTGAAGTTTGTTTTGGTCGATCCCAAAAAAGTAGAGATGAGTTTATTCAGCAAAATTGAAAGACATTATCTCGCCAAACTTCCTAACAGTGAAGAAGCCATCATCACTGATACGAAAAAAGTAGTTTACACGCTCAACTCGCTCTGCATTGAAATGGAGAACCGTTACGAAATGCTGAAGGATGCCGGAGCGAAAAACCTGAGAGAGTACAATGCGAAATTCGTTAGCAGAAAACTGAATCCGAAAGAAGGCCATCGCTTCTTACCCTATATCGTTTTAGTGATCGATGAGTTGGCCGATTTGATGATGACTGCAGGTAAAGAAGTTGAAACGCCAATTGCGCGCTTGGCTCAATTGGCCCGCGCCATCGGTATTCACTTAGTAGTTGCAACACAACGGCCTTCAGTGAATGTAATTACCGGTGTGATCAAAGCCAATTTCCCTGCGCGACTTTCGTTCCGTGTTACTTCGAAAATAGATTCAAGAACCATTCTTGATACAGGTGGTGCCGATCAACTCGTTGGTCAAGGCGATATGTTGTTATCAGCAGGTTCAGAAATTATCCGCTTGCAAAGTCCGTTTGTTGATACTCTTGAGTTAGATAAGATCGTTGATTTCATAGGCTCTCAACGTGGCTATGATTCGGCCTACTTGCTTCCTGAATTTGAAGGCGAAGATGAAGGAGGAGCATCGATGGTTGATCTCTCTGATCGCGATGCCCTGTTTGAAGAAGCTGCGCGGTTAATTGTAAATCATCAGCAAGGAAGTACTTCACTAATTCAACGAAAATTGAAACTTGGTTATAACCGTGCCGGTCGTTTGATCGATCAATTAGAAGCAGCCGGAATTGTAGGCCCATTTGAGGGAAGCAAAGCACGCGAAGTTTTGATTCGTGATGAAATGAGTTTGGAACAATTATTGAATACACTTAAAGAAAAACATAGTCCATCCTAATTTAGAAAAATGAAAAAATTGGTTTTAACCTGCCTAGCATTACTTTCTTTCAATTTGATCTTTGCTCAGTACGACCCTAAAGCACTTGAGGTGTTAGAGGCTATGAGCAAAAAATACAAAGCCTTCACCTCTTTTGAAGCTAACCTTACTTCTTCTTTGATCAACGAATCGACCAACACGAAAGATGAATTCAAAGCAAAAATTACAGTGAAGGGAGACAAATACCGTTTTGAGATACCCGAACAGCATGTTTATAACGATGGTACTACTGTTTGGACTTATTTGCCCGAGCAAAACGAAGTAAACATTGACAACTTCGATCCAAAGTCGGACGATTTGAATCCATCTAAGATTTTTGAGATGTATAAAAAAGGGTTCAAATATTTATGGCTGGGCGACAAAACAGAAAGCGGAACAGCTTGTGATGAAATTGATCTAGTCCCCGAAAAGAAAAATGCTCAGTATTTTAAAATCAAAATGTTGATCTCGAAAAAAGACAAAAGTGTATTGAGTTGGACCATGTTTGATCGGAGCGGCAATCGTTTTAAGTACACCATCACCAAGTTCACATCCAATGTTAAAGTTGATGATTCGTTTTTCAGTTTTGATGTAAAGAAATATCCGAACATTAACATTAATGAATTAAGGTGATTACCAAAAAAGTAATTCAGATTCAAAGCCTCAACTTTCATTGGGGCTTTTTTATTACTCTTTCTAAACTGAAGATATATCTTGATTAACGAGGCAAAAAGTTTTCGATTATACAATCAAGGTTTATTTTTACGGTATGAACCGCGAACAACTCTTTGAGCAGATCAAAAAAAAGAAATCCTACCTCTGTGTGGGTCTTGATACCGATATTGAAAAACTTCCCAAGCATTTGTTGAAGTTTGATGATCCGGTCTTTGAATTCAACAAGCAAATCATTGATGCCACAAAAGAGTTTGCGGTTGCCTACAAACCAAATACTGCTTTTTACGAAGTGATGGGGTCGAAGGGTTGGGATAGTCTGAAAAAAACGTTAGAATACATTCCGAAAGAGTGTTTCACCATAGCCGATGCGAAACGCGGTGACATTGGCAACACATCTTCGTTATATGCTCGAACATTTTTTAAGCAAATGGATTTCGATGCGATCACCCTCTCTCCGTACATGGGCGAAGACTCGATCAAACCATTTTTAGAATTCAACAATAAGTGGGTGATTCTGTTAATCCATACCTCCAATAAAGGCGCGCTCGATTTTCAGCACCTTGAACTGCGCGATGGAAGATTCTTATTTGAAGAAGTAATCAATGCCTCGCAGCAATGGGCAACCCCCGAACAGATGATGTATGTGGTGGGCGCCACGCATGTTGAACGAATTGGAGAAATCAGAAGGTTGGCTCCTCATCATTTTTTTCTTGTACCTGGAATTGGTGCACAAGGCGGAGATTTAGATGCCGTTTCTAAAGCCGGCTTTAATGAACAATGCGGATTACTTGTGAATTCTTCACGCGCTATAATCTATGCCTCGAACAAAGAAGATTTTTCCGAAGCAGCACGAAACGAAGCCAAGAAATTACAGCAAGAGATGGATAAGTTGCTGCAGTGGTGGTACCATTTCTGATTTGAGATAATGCTTTGCCATTGATTTTGCTTCGATAAAATCGTAAATCGAAGAATGAACGAATCATTTCATCGTTCATTATTAACAAAGTTACTATGGAACTCATCGGAGAAATCTTTGTTAAATTCTTTATCGATCTTCTAATAAGATTTCCAGTTGGTCTTTTTAAAATTTGGATGGAGGAAGGGAGGAAAAAAAGTCTAATCAGTATCATTAGAGAAAACGAATTTGACTACATCTGTTTGCAAGGAACGGTATCATTCATTAATATAATCGCGGCAATCGGAGCCTTAGCAATGTTTGCCTTTGTTGTTGGTGTTATTGTTTCAATTTTCAGAAACGGATTTACTCGTTAAACCTTTTCAAAAGGAACTAGATGAACGAATCATTTCTTCATTACCTCTGGCAGTTTCAATATTTTGACAAAAGTGAGTTGGTCACTTCACAAGGAGAATCACTGTCAGTTTTGAAAACGGGGATTTTGAATTCAAATGCAGGTCCAGATTTTTTCAATGCAAAAATTAAAATCGGAGATATCGATTGGGTTGGCAATGTAGAGATTCATGTGAAGAGTTCAGATTGGCTTGCACATCACCATGAAATAGATTCGGCTTATGATAATGTAATCCTTCATTTAGTTTGGGAAAACGATAAACCGATTTTTCACAAAAACCGTGAGCTGCCAACGCTCGAATTAAAAGCTCGAGTTGCAGATTCTATTATAAAGGAATACAAAAGACTGATCAGCAATCCGGCAGCCATTGCCTGCGAAAAGTCTTTCACCAAAGTTGATCCGATTATCAAGCATTCAATGTTAGATAAAGCATTGATGCAACGGCTCGAAATAAAAGCGAATAACATAAACGAACTTTTAAAAATAAATCTTCGAGATTGGGATGAGACAACTTACCAGCTGCTTGCTCGCAATTTTGGATTTAAAATAAACGCTGATCCATTTTTTCAACTCAGCAAAACTTTGCCGTATAAGATTATACAAAAACAAAACAGTTTGCTTCAAGTAGAAGCGTTGCTATTTGGTCAGGCCGGGATATTGGAAACCAAAACAAAAGATGAATACATCTCTTTGTTACACAGAGAATATCATTTGCTCGCTCAAAAATATTCGTTGAACAATTCGAGGTTAAATGCAGCACAATGGCGATTTCTCAGGCTTCGTCCATCTAATTTTCCAACGCTGCGCCTAAGCCAATTAGCTGCCATCGTATTTGCCTCAAAAAATATTTTTTCAAAATTGATCGAAGTAGAGATATACGAGTCGCTGAAAAAGATTTTTGAAGTCGATCAATCTGATTATTGGAAAACACATTATCGGTTTGGGCCGAAAGCAAAGGGTGCTGTGCCAAAAATAGGTGAGTCAAGTATTGAAAACATTGTCATAAATACGGTAGTGCCATTGCTGGTGGCTTACGGCAAAGACAAAGACGAACAACGTTATATCGACAAGGCGGTTGACTTACTTCAACAGATTCCCGCTGAGGCGAATAAAATTACGCGCACATGGAATGAGCTTGGGCTATCCATAAAAAATGCTTTTGATTCGCAAGCGCTGATTGAGCTGCACAATAATTTCTGCCAAAAGCGTCAATGCCTCAATTGTAACATAGGCGTATCCATTTTAAAGCCACTCCAATGAAAATTGTATTCTTCATTTTTCATTTGATGCTTTTTGGTTTTATAAGTTATTGGTTAGCCAAAAAAAATAACTGCTTTAGAAATAAATTATTTTGGTCGGCATTGGCTTATCATTTTGTTGCCGGCATTAGCGTAGGTTTGATTTATACTTTTTACTACGAGGCAAATGATACCTTTTATTATTTCAATACAGCGGTGCAACTTGCTAACTATTCTAAAGAAAATTTCATTTATGCGTTGACCCACTTGTTTGACTATGATGAAATT
>DPLR01000691.1 GCA_003541895.1 Cytophagales bacterium
ATCATTATGATAAAGCCGTGAGCACAGACGAAACCATTGCCGATGTAGAAGCCATTCTCAAACGCGATGGTCACGTACAAACCGGAGACAAATTTATTGTGCTGGCAAGCATGCCGATTTCAGAAAAAGGCAGAACAAATACGATTAAAGTGAACGTGGTGAAGTAATGTTCTTGTTAGTCGCTCTTATATATTAAGAGCGACTAACAAGAATAGGTTCAACCAAAATCACCTCTTCTTTCTCAACAACCACTGCACCGGCAGGATCTCCTTTGCGCTTGCGAACAAATTTCTTTGGCGTGACCGCTACTGGGCAAAGTGTTTCAGTTTTTCGCTTGGAAAAAAAAGCAGCTAAACCTGCCGCATGTTCAATCACTGGCTTCGGGAAATTTTTACCGGTTTGATGTTTAATCAACACATGCAAACCCGCCACGTCTTTGGCATGAAGCCACAAGTCTTCTTTGAAAGAATATTTTAACGTGAGCTCATCGTTCGCTTCCGCATTTTTACCGACCCAGATTTTAAAACCGTGAAATTCAAACTCGCGGTACGGCAACGATTTTATCTTCTCCTCCGATTTTCCTGCAAGCCCCGATCGATCTATAGCTTCACGAAGCATTTTTAAATCTTGTATTTCATTGACTACTTGAATCAGGTGAACCAGGTTATTCTTCTCGCCTTCTTTCCGCTTCAACGCTTCATTCAACTTGTCAACTTCAATTTGCCTGTTCTTTGCCTTCCGATAAAAAACCTCAGCATTTTTTTGTGGGGATAATTCTTTCTTAAGTTTTATTTCTATTTCACTGTCGTCATAAAAATTTTTCAGTGAAGCCTTCTCTTGTCCTTGTTTTAGTAAATACAAATTCGCCATCACCAAATCGCCCCACAGCTGATACTGGTGATCGCTCTCTAGTTCCATCTGTTTTTGTCTGCCCTTAAGCAGATAACTTTCCGCGTTCTTCAATCGTACATTGAGCTGACTTAAAAATTTTTGCTTCTCGCTGTAAAAAGATTGATCCTTGGCTAGTTTATCCGCAAAGAAATTAATGGCCTCTACTGGTTGTGAAAACTCTTTAACGATGCTTCCGAAAGGAAAAAGACTAAAAATCAATTTCCCCTTTTTCTCAATCACGAAATAGTTAGGCCTTTCAAGCAACTGAATCGTCTCTTGAAACAAATTCCATTTCCCTTCAAGGTTCATTTCATCAAAACCTTTTTCGCGGAGGTAATCGAATGTCACTTTTCCCAGGGTGAAATAGGCAATAGGTAGTTGATCACTATTTTTTAGAAAACTTTCTTTGCTGAAATCGATCTGTTTATCCAGTTGAGATAATTTCAACACAAAATCATTTTTCAATTGGTTTTTAAAAACAGAAATCACTTCATCGCCTTTGGCCAGTAATACGTTGGCAAAATTGCCATGCATTTTAAAAACCAAAGCCAACCCATTTTCTAACTCCAATGCGAAAGCACGCTCATTTTTAAATTGCCTTACCTGAATTATTTTTTTTAAGTGAATCTCTTCAAACAGCTCAACACTATTTTTGCGCGCCCGATGAAATTGATTGGGAAATGATAAACAGCAAAATGATTGCTCCAGGTTTGCTTTGATAAAAAAAGATTCTACACCGTTATTTAACTCAAGAACCAACTCATCTTTATTCTGACTAAAGCACGAAACAATCGTAAAGCCGGAAATCTGTTCGTTGAGTTCCGCACTCAACTGCCGCAAGAAATAAAAATTATTGTGCACGTTACAAAGTTACAGTCAGTCCATCATGCGCCAAATCAATGGACACATGTAATTCTTTACTGACTGATTTATGCAAACCCATTTTATGGCTGATGTGAGTGAAGAAGGTCTTCTCGGCTCCAATCCGTTGTGCTTGCTCAATCGCTTGCGCTAAAGTAAAATGCGAAACGTGAGGTTCTTTTTGCAGTGCATTCAACACCAGCACCTTTGTGCCCTTTAATTTTGTCAGTGTTTCTTCCGGAATAAAATTGGCATCGGTGATGTAACTGAAATCACCAACACGAAAACCAATCACTGGCATGCGCAAATGAGTAACCGGCAAAGGTTGAACATTAATTCCCGCAACTATAAATTCTTTTTCATCTATTTCGTGCAGATCCAATACCGGTGTGCCCGGATATTTTTCATTTTGAAATGCGTAATAAAATTCGCGTTTAACTTGTTCGAGTGTAGGGCTTGCGCCATAAACCGGCATTCCACCTTTTTGCAAGAAATTAAATGCACGCACATCATCTAAACCAGCGATGTGATCTTTGTGTGAATGTGTTAATAGTACAGCATCGAGTTTCGAAACGCGCTCGCGCAACATCTGTTGCCGAAAATCCGGTCCTGTATCGATCACTAAATTTTTTCCATCCACTTCAATCAACACAGAAACGCGCAAACGCTTATCGCGATAATCCAGCGACTGACACACCTCGCACGTGCATCCAATCACAGGCACACCCTGCGAAGTACCCGTGCCAAGAAACGTGATTTTCAAGCTTAGATTTTTTTTAAATGCTCACCTCGGCTTTCGAAAGCTCTTCGTAGAGTTTCAAATTTTTCTCCGAGAACTTCGTGGTATCCAAAGGCACTGTTTTCAGAATATCCAGCAGCGCATTGATCTTGCCTTCCATGGTAAAAAACTTATTCACGATCATAATCTTCTGCTCTTTCAGCAGACAATAACCCGCCTTAAAATTTCCCTTCTCATAGCGCAGCATATAATCCGACTCAGCAATGAGGTCTTCAAGCTTCGTTAAAAATTGGTTGGTGTACTTAATCATTTTCGTAGTGGATTGACCCGCAAGTTACAGATTCAAAATTTGAGATTCAAAATAGAGTTTTAGTTTGGTGGGCGGCCTGCTGCGAGGCGCAGCACCGCGCTGTCGGCAGTCGCCAATCATTCGCACAGTTCCATTTCGGGCTCCAACAAATGCCTCCATCGCT
>DPLR01000117.1 GCA_003541895.1 Cytophagales bacterium
ATTAAAATCGTACCGAAAAAGCAAAAACTGAGAGGCTGATAAATGATTGGTGCTACAGAAGACGTAGAGTTCCCGGCTTTCTCCGAATTCAATGTGGATATCTTTGGACGTATTCGCACATCGCTTCCTATCTCTGTATTCGATGCAGGTTTTTGGATTGGCACTAGGCCCCAACTATTCTCAACACTTGTTGCAAGTGGCGGAACTGTCACCCACAATGCGAACCTATCAAGCATGATTCTTTCAACCGCTGCAACTCTAAATAGTCGTGGCGTAATTCAATCTTTAAAACCGCTTAAATATCGCCCAGGAAAGTCAACAAGAGTTTTGATGTCTGGGTCTCTAAGATCCGCAGCGACAGGAGTTAAAAAATACTTCGGGCAGTTCAATGAAAATAATGGGCCGTACTTTCTTTTAGATGGATCTACTCTGAAAGTTGGGATTAGATCAAAAGTGTCTGGTACTGTAGTCGATACGCAAGTCGCACAAAACTCCTGGAACATAGACAAATTAGACGGCACAGGAGAAAGTGGAATCACTCTTGATATTACTAAGCAGCAAGTCTTTCTAATCGAGTATCAATGGCTTGGATCGGGAACAATAAAATATGGCTTCTTTATCAATGAGAAAACATATTATGTTCATCAAATTCATAATTCAAATATCCTAACCGTTCCATACTCACAGACAGCAACGCTTCCAATCCGTGCCGAAATCATTGCCTCGGGATCTGCCACAGCCTCCGATATGCATTTTACATGCGTCTCAGTTCAATCAGAAGATGGAAATTCCGTAGTCCTAGGGCATAGAGAAACCATCTCCACTGGCGTTGCACTTAAAACATTCAACTCAACCACCGCTTCTCCAATCCTAGCACTTAGAAAACAGTCAGGCAGTTTGGGAGTCCCCGTCGGCATAGACTCCTATTCTACCTTTTGCTCTACTACAGATGATGTTCTCTTTGAAGTTCATATCAATCCCTCAACGCTGTCAGGGGTTTCTTGGGTCAACTCTGGGCAGCATCTTCAATTTGATGTTTCAGCCACCGCGATGACTTTTACAGCTCCTCCGATCTATTCCTTTATCGTTCGAGGTGCGGCAACCACTCCCAGCGTCCTCAAGTTTCAAAACCTTAATGAATATCCTGAGATAATTTTAGGCTCAGACCTTGCCGATAATTCTGAAGTGTTTGTCATAGCCGCGAGGTCTTTCACTGGATCTGCAAATGTCGCGGCAGTTATAAATATAATCGTGTATGTATAGGCATGGAAATGGGAAACTTTGTACCAAAGAATGGATGGT
This sequence comes from Cytophagales bacterium, assembly GCA_003541895.1. GTDB lineage: Bacteria > Bacteroidota > Bacteroidia > Cytophagales > Cyclobacteriaceae > ELB16-189. Next base: position 1,303 of record DPLR01000117.1, read on the forward strand.
TAAATGAAAAGACTCGCGATTGACGCAAGCGGATTTGAGACATTTGATGGAACTAATGAATTAAACAATATTGATTACCAATTGCCTGAAACTAAGATAGCAAGCGGTGGGGAATTAATAGTTAAAGGGGCTTTGTTCGGTGATTGGGCCAAAGCTCAAATTGTTCATCCCTCCGGTTTTGTGATCACTCAATATGCGGACAAAATCTATTTAAAACCAATCAGCGATGGATATTTCTATGCACAAATAGATGGTGGCGATCTTAACACAGTCATTCCTCAAGGTCTCATATTGAGGGTCGTTTACTATTGCAATGGGATTTCAGGACGAGAGGCTGTAATCAATTACGCATTTGAAAAAACAATTTAAGGGGGGCTAATTTCATGGAAAAACAACAAGGTGAATTTTATATCCTATTTGCTCACCGAATCAATTGGTGGGCATTTGTTACAAACATTTTCGAAGTTGTGGAAAAAACTGATTTCTCTCATTGCTGTGTATATTACAACGGTTTTATCTATGAAGCTGAATTCCCAGCATCTAGGAAAATAGATTATTCAAAATGGAAAAAACCCTATGAAGAAAAACTCTGCTACCACATGCCAGTATCAGATAAGCCGTCAGCCGTTTTGTTTCTAGAGTCTCTAACTGGAAAACCCTACTCTATCACTCAGCTCATACTCATCGGTCTTAGAAAATTATTCCCAAATAGACAATTCCTAAAAACAATTTCTCTGAACAAATTAAAAAGCTTGGATTGCACGGAATTTGTGGCACTATTCCAAATAGCATTCTGTGGCGCTAAGTATGATGTATCCATGGATGCTGTAGATTTGAATGAAGTTAAAGCTATGTGCGAGAAAATTAAAATAGAATAAGCTGGGAATGAATGTCAAATAAACTTGAATCAATGGCTGATCTCGTCTCTAGATTAGCCGCTTATTTTTGCTCTTATGCCGAGATCTCAGATATTACAGGGATGGAAATACCAGAACTTCAAAAAAACTTCGGCAAAATAATTAAGAAAAACTGGGCAAATGTAAAAGTAAACATAAGACAAAAACAATTAAAAAAAGGTCTAGAAGACGGTGACACAAGAATGCTTGTCTGGCTTGGAAAGCAATACCTTGGTCAATCCGATAAGGTCCAGACTTACCTAGAAGCTGAAATTAATCAGACAATTAAAATAGGCTGGGCCGATGAGCCCGAATCTTTTGTTGCAAGTGGCACGAGCATAATCGAAACTCAAATAGAAAGAAAAACAATAGAGCAATTGAATAACGAAGTCGGTGGAAATTTTAGAGAGGTAATGAGTGATCAACTTAGTGCTGCCGTCTCGGACGAGAGCGCAAAGGATGTTGCTGACGTCCAAGGCTAGATTCAATGTCGCATCTTGGGGAAGACAATCCGGAAAAACTACAGCAGGACTCCAGAAATTATTCACAGTTCCACTCAAAGGAAAAGCAGATTCCGTCTATTGGTACATACTTCAAAATCATAGTGCTGCCGACGTTGCTTTCAAAAGATTTGTCAACATGTACCCTAGAAACACTCAGAGCTTACTCTTCGAAAAAAGGCCCAATGAAACCGACAAAACAGTGTTCATAAAAGGTAATGTCCAAATCTGTTTTAAGTCTGGGAGTGAATATGACAATCTAAGGATTGAAACCTTAAACGGCGTGATTATAGACGAATGTCGAGAACAGCCTCACCAGCTGTGGACTCAAGTCATTAGACCGATGCTCGCGAAACATAAAGGCTGGGCAGATTTCTACAGCACTCCCAATGGCTATGATTGGTTCTATGACCTGGCCATGTTTTCTCAAGATCACAAAGATCGTGGGGGAAGAGAGTGGAGTTACATCCACGCGCCAAGTTCTGAATCCCCATGGTGGACAAAAGAAGAATTGGAATCAGCCAGAAGCTCAATGACAGAGACGGGATATAGACAAGAAATACTAGCAGAGGTTGTAGAAT
>DPLR01000191.1 GCA_003541895.1 Cytophagales bacterium
TTAGATCTCGTGAACAAAAGAAACGAGTACTTGAAAAAATACGCTTTGAAAACAGGCAAGATGGTTTGGCAATCAGCCGAAATAAAAGACGCGCGCGCTATTCCTGGCATTTATGTTACCGATGACAAAGTGATTCTTCAAGTCGGTGGCCAAGTAGAGTTGCAATATGTTCAGCGTACTAAAAACCCAGATGGCTCTTTCACTATCACTAACAACATCGAGATGGAGAATGTGAAGCCCGTAAACGTTCAATGTTTTAATGCTATCACTGGAGAGCAGCTTTGGGAATCGGAAAAAATGAAAAAAGGAATGACGAATCTATTTTTGTCAGGCAGCAATGCCATTGTTTGCTCAGGCAAAGCCCTTTATTCTTTAGACATTGCTACGGGCAAAGAGAATTATGAAAAAGCGCTAAAAGAAGATAACGTTGGGCTCGCTGATTTAATAATCGATTATAATGATCAGGTAATCATCATTGGTGAAAAAGGAGTCAGTTCACGTAAAAAATCTGATGGTTCGTATGTGGGCTCCAGTAAGTTTAAAAAATCTACACCTGTTTCGCATAATGGCCAGATCATTTACGGAGGAAGATCTTTGGCACTTTGCACAAGCAATAATGATTATGCCGTTTATGATTTAACTACCATGAAATATAAAAACTACGATGCGCGCAAAGGTGCGAGTGCCTATTTATCGGATGATGGTTTATCGTTAATGGTTTTAGAATCGGGAGGTATGATCAGAAAGTCGAAAGTGACTTTGCTCGATACCACGAAATAATACAATGAATAAATTCTGAAATAGCTTCACAAGACCTCCGGACACACACCGGAGGTTTTTTTTCTGAAATGACAAATAAACCCGACAATATATGAGAGTATCAACCATCGTTATTCTTTTGCTATTGGTCAGCCATGTTCTCATGGCTCAAAAAAAGAAACGTGTTGTTGTTGGCGATCCGGGTGCGTTCGCCTATGATCATGGCAAATCGCTTTATGATAAAGAGCAGTACAAAGATGCTATTCCTTATTTTGAAGAGGCCGTGAAAGCCAACGCAGACAATAGCGATGCATTATATTATTTAGGTCTTGCTTATAATTACGATCACCAACCCGAAAAAGCAATTGAAACACTCAAGAATTTAGAAAAATTAAAACCAGATTATTGGGCATGGTTTTATTATGAATTGGGTACTGCTCTGCAAGAAGTAAATCGGCATAAAGAAGCGATTTCGTATTTTGATATCTTCCTTGCGAAATTTCCAAAGGATGCTTCGCGCACACTATTCCTTCATCAGGCAAAAGCGAAAAGAAATTATTCAATGAAGTCTCCCGAAGTAAGAGCCATGGCCAACACCATGGAAGCTCCGATCAATCTTGGAGATAAAGTAAACAGCAAATGGGATGATTACACTCCGCAATCAAGTCCCAACGGAAAAATTATTTATTTCACCAGTAAACGCAAAGACTCGCATAGCGCAAGTCAAACTGAAAAATATTGGAACGAAGAGAAAGGTTGGGATGAGGATGTTTACTTCATCGAAAAAACCGACAACGGTTGGAGTGCTCCAAAACAATTGCCAGAACCAATCAACTCCGATGGAAATGATTTCGGCACTTCTTTTTCCGGTGACGGACAAAATATGGTTTACGTTGCGTGCGGCAGAGATGGCGGAATTGGGAGTTGTGATTTGTACACGCTTACACTCGATGGCGAAAAGTGGTCCGCTCCACAAAACATGGGCAATGTAGTGAACAGCAAAGATTGGGATTCACAACCCACCATGTCTTCCGATGGAAACACCATCATCTTTGCGTCTGATCGCGACAATGGTTTTGGAATGGCCGATCTTTATATGATCACGAAAAATCAATTTGGAGATTGGGGTGCAGCATCTAACTTGGGCGGTGTCATCAACACACCGTTTACGGAGAAGAGCCCTTTCTTAAGCTCGGACGGAAAGACTCTTTACTTCACTTCGAATGGACATCCAGGTCATGGAGGTTTAGATTTGTTCATGTCAGTTTTAGACAATGGCAAATGGAGTGAGCCGATTAATTTGGGTAAGCCACTTAACTCGGAAGACGATGATGCTTATTTCACCATCGGTGGCTCTGGCGAAGTTGGGTATTTCACTTCGTCACGAAAAGGTGGCATCGGTGAAGACGATCTTTATTCAATCAAAATTCCCGAATCCATGAGACCTAAACCAACGGTTGTGGTAGAAGGAATTGTTACCAGCTCGAAAACAAATTCACCTGTAAGCGGCTACGTAATGGTTGAAGATTTAAAGACAGGCGAGTTGATTGCAATTAATAAAAGTAATTCGGCTACCGGAAAATATTTGGTTGTTCTTCCGGCCGGAAGAACCTATAGTGTGTCTGCCAACAAAGAAGGTTATTTTTTCTATTCACAGGTTTTTGATGTGCCTGCCACTGCGATGTACAAGGATATCACCATGAACATACAACTTAAGCCCATCGAAAAAGGAGCCAAAGTTGTAATCAACAATATTTTCTTTGAAACAGGAAAAGCAACTTTGTCTCCTCAAAGTAATGTTGAACTAGAGAAGGCAGTTGAACTCTTGAAAACAAATCCAACGATGGTTATCGAAGTTGGAGGGCATACCGACAATGTGGGCGATGATGTCAACAACATGAAATTGTCGCATGATCGGGCAAAATCTGTTCGGGAATATTTGGTAAAGGCAGGCATTGCTAGCGAGCGAGTTCAAGCCAAAGGATACGGTGAATCAAATCCGGTTGCCACCAACGATACCGAAGAAGGAAGGCAAGCAAACCGAAGAACAGAGTTTATTATTTTGGAGTTCTAAACATTGAGAACCTACGAGAATAGCACATGAAGTCGCACAACAC
>DPLR01000290.1:0-325 GCA_003541895.1 Cytophagales bacterium
TAATTTTTGCAGGCAGGCACGCAGTTAAATTCAATACATGTAAATACGCCTAGAAATAGTGCACATGTGTCTGAGTGTTTAAATATTAAAAAGTATCAATAACTGACTTGTGAAAAATGAGGCTTGCAATGGGAAGAGACATAATGAATGATACATTCATCTTTTTTGGTAGAGAAGAGGATATTTCAGTTATAAAGCCATTCTTCGAAGAGTTTGCTATAACTTCTGATATATCTAAAGCAACCAAAGGTGTCGTAGTTGGTGGAGATGGGTGTATCCTGAATGATTCTGTAAAGTATTCTATATTGCAGAACCAACTACCAGT
>DPLR01000290.1:609-995 GCA_003541895.1 Cytophagales bacterium
TTAGGTCTAACTCTTTCAAGTCTTTAGGATACACAATAGATGTTAACGTTGGTAACATAAAGTCAGCTATATCTGACCTTAAGAGAGGATTGTATGTAATTACCAAAAACAGATTATTAGAGTTGAATCTTGATGGTAGAACTTATTATGCTCTTAATGATGTAGCAATTATTGCTAAATTAAATAGAAGTTTACTAATGAAAACATATTTAGAATCACATAAGTACAAAGATAGTACGTTAATACCGACTCCCAAATGCACTGGCATAATGGTGTCATCTGCATATGGTTCTACAGCATGGAACCTAGCTGTTAATGGTGCTATTACATTAGAAGACGATATTGATGTAATGTTACTTAATTTTCGAGAGTCACCATTAAAACCC
>DPLR01000290.1:1082-1700 GCA_003541895.1 Cytophagales bacterium
TGATTATGAGCAAAGGATAGCGATTAAACTATCCGAGAAATTTATTCCTACGTTACGAACTAAGAACACGTTTGAAACAATTACATCTAAATTGCAGAGGCTAACCGCATTTCAATTTGAGCAAGTAAAATAGTGTAACCTTTTCTAGTATTTACTAGTTTGAAGCTTGGTTTTTTGCAGATTTCAACTAGTTGGCGGTTTTTCAGTTTTCGAAACACTAGTTGCTGTTAAAGGATAAATCTCCTTTGGAGATACGCAATTTCTCTGCAGTCCAAGCTGCTTCGGCTCAATTCCAAATGCTAAACCGACAAGTTGGGTGAAATGAAACACTGGCAGGTTAATTTTGATGTTAAAACGCGACTCTATATCCTTCTGTCTTTGCGTCCAAGTTTAAATGACACAAAGGACATGCAGTTGCTATACAATTTGCTCCAGAATTTTTGGCGCTCAGCAAAATATCCTTTGATGTTTTCAGGACTATTTCTTCATCAGTTATGCCCAGCGAACCCCCACAGCATCTGGTCTTGCCATAGTAATCAACTTTGGATGCGCCCAAGGTCTCAACCAGTTCATCCAAGCGCTTCGGGTGTTCCGGATCATCAAAATTGCAGATTTCGG
>DPLR01000290.1:1952-3782 GCA_003541895.1 Cytophagales bacterium
TGGTCTGACGAGGTAACATCCGTAATAAGAAGCGACTTTAAGATTGGTCAGCTGAACCTTGACTTTCTCCTTTATTTTCTGGAGACCTATATCAGACAAGAGAATGCTAGCAAAATGTCTCACTCTGACATTGCCATTGTAGTGTAACCCAACGTTTCCAAGCGCTTCATCAACTTTGCTTTTCGTTCCTGCATCTTCTCTTAGAATTTTGTTTGTTCTATTCAGTGTGAAGTAGCAGGCGCTGCAAGGAGTTACAATGTCCATCTGCATTTTTTCTGCGATAGCAAGGTTTCTGGCTGCGAGGGCAAGGGAGTATAGTGGTTTGAAAGAATAAACTGCATCGATAGCTCCGCAACAGTTCCAGTCAGGTACTTCAACTAGTTCGATGTCTAGAGCTTTGCAGATTGCCTTGATTGAATCTTCGTACTCTTTTTCCGTAGATTGACTAGAACATCCTGGGTAAAAAGCGTATTTCATTGAGGTTCCTTCTGATCGGTCTTTTCAAGTATACTGGAGACCCATGAAGTCTGTTCGATTTTCGGTGCCCTCAGGTGCAGTTTTCCTCTCTTGAATAATCTAAACCCCAGATGCGCATTGTGGAGAAGGCTATCAAAATTAGTCATATCCACGAACTTGACAAGAAGCTCAGGCTCATGCATTTTTCCATATTTGTTTACGACTTCAAAGAAATATTTATGAAAATCCGATTTTGCACCGTCCTTGACCAGATTCTCTCGAATAGCTTTGTTTCTGAGAGACATCATAAGCGTGGTGAAGTTTACATTTCTTGGGCAGCGAGTGGCGCAAGTGTAACAAGCTGAGCAAACCCAAATTGTTGAGCTTGACAGGACCTTTTCTTTCATGCCTAGATTTATCATTTTTATAATTTGCATTGGAGAATAATCCATGGCAAACATGGTTGGGCATCCACCTGCGCATGAACCGCATTGTATGCATTCAAGTATTCTTTCTCCTCCTGGCATTTTCATGACGTCTTTAATGAAATCGCGTCTGGATTCCTTGCGCACGCCTATCTGGGTGGTTTTCGCTTCTGCAATAGGTTTGTCTTTTTCATGCGACAATTTTCTTGCCCTCGAGGTATTTTTTTATCTCTTCACGCTTTTCTTGGGTTATGGGAGTCATTTTTTTGACCCTTCCTACGAAGTCGTCAAAAAGGGTCAATGTTTTTTCGTACTGAGGAAGAGTCGTGGTGGTAGACTGAAGTCTAAGGGGTTGTATTCCAAATTTGCCCAAACCCTTCTTGAACAGCATGACGCGTTCTCTCACCATGTCTTCTTTGAATATGCTGTCGTCATCTTCTACAAAGATAATGCCGTCGGCGCCTGCTGCGAAGGCATGGAGAACATGTTTGATTCCCAACCGGGCTATACTTGGTACTCTAATTATTCTTATCTCGGGAGAATAGCTTCTCCTATTTTGTCCTCCTAAATCAGCTGATCCGTAAGCTGTCGCTTTCTGCATGAAAGCGATTATTTTGGGAGTCATATCTTCTCCCTCAGCGATTCCTTTGATCTGAGCAATTATTTGTTCCTCTGTTGTATGTCTTAGATCTAATGCTTCTTTGGGGCAGATTGGAATGCATATACTGCATCCATGGCAAGATATCGGGTTTATGATGACTTCGTTCTTGCCTTTATTAATGGCTTTGGCGGGACATTGGTCAACGCAAATTCCACAGAGGTCACATCTCCCGGGAATCAGATAGGCCACTTCAGGAGAAACTGATATTTCCCCTTTCCCCAGAAAGGTTGCAACTTTGGAAGCTGCGGCCATTGATTCCATCGTGGATTCACGTATGTCCTTTGGACC
>DPLR01000245.1 GCA_003541895.1 Cytophagales bacterium
GGTAAAAGCCTCAATGTTCACAGTTATTTTTTCTCTGCGAATGATGGTAGATACTTCTAATGATAAAAGAAAAATGATGGTGAGAGATAGTATTTTTCTCATGATGTTAACTAAAACTTTTTTGATTGTGTGGGTGAATACTTGATCTCAGATAAAGGTCAATGGCTGTTAAGTTTTTTGCTTCTTCTTCTTTGCCGCTGGGAATAGAATATTATTTAGGATAAGTCTATAGCCTGGGGAATTGGGATGTAAATTCAAATCGGTAGGTTCTTCCCCAACCACATGTTGGTAATCTTCCGGATCATGGCCACCATAAAAAGTCCAAAATCCTTTCCCTAAAATTCCATGCAGATACTTTGCCTCTCCAATTGATTTTGTCTCGGCCATTACCACCACTTCTGGTTTTATCAGTTTCTTTTTGAAGCCAGTGGTCTGCCCATAAAATCCTTTGATCTGCTTTTCATGATTCTGTGTGAGCATGGTAGGAATCGGATCCCATTTGGCTGAAAATTGAAATAAAGAAAAGTAATCATTGTTAGGAGCTAATCCCCGCTCGGGTGCATTGTTATCGATGTCAGAAAATTCATACTGGTACGGATCGCGTGTCAAATGAAAATTGGTAAATGCTAATGTGTTGTCAAAGTTTAATTTTTCTTGTGCCTTCGGGTCGGCAGGGTCGCCATCATACATGTGTTCACAGATGTCAACGCCATCGGCAGCGAGAGCAATGTCAAATGAATCTGTGGCTGAGCACATCGCAAATAAAAAACCACCCGAGGCCACAAAGGCTTTAATCCTTTTTACTACAGCCAATTTTAATTGAGATACTTTATGGAAACCAAACTTGCGGGCTGTTTCTTCGGCCTCGCGTTGTTGTTCAATGTACCACGGAAAGTTTGCATAGGTAGCATAGAATTTTCCGTATTGACCAGTAAAGTCTTCATGGTGTAAGTGAAGCCAATCATATTTAGCCAATGATTCATTTAACACTTCGTCATCAAAAACCACATCATAGGGTATCTCTGCATAAGTCAATGAAAGTGTAACGGCATCATCCCACGGCTGTTTTGATTTTGGTGAATAGACGGCAACACGCGGTGCCTTTTCTAATTTCATTAAATCATAATTTACCGCAGGGCTTGCAATTTCAGTAACAATAGCGTTAGCTTGGGCATCAGAGATCAATTCAAAGCTCACCCCTCTAACTATAAGTTCGTTTTGAATTTTTGGGTGGTACTTACACATAAAACTTCCGCCTCGGTAGTTCAATAGCCAATCCACTTCTGTTTCTGATTTTAGAATCCAATAAGCAATTCCATACGCTTTTAAATGATTAACCTGCTTTTCGTCCATTGGTATAAAAATGGAATTACTAAAGCATGCTTTGGAAAATAAGAGTGCCCCCAACAACAAAATCCTCGCGCCCATCGTAGAAGTCAGTTATAGTTTGTAACAAAATTAATGGAATGTAGTCTTCACTCGTATATAAAGGTATAACTTTGGAAAATGAAACGCTAAGATCGTTTTCCAATTGTAGATCAATCCCCAAAACTAATAGATGAATTTGCTCGAAAATATCAGAGAAGGCTTGCGATCAGTGAAAGCCAATCTTTTAAGATCAGTACTTACGGCATTGATTGTTGCCATCGGAATCACCTCATTGGTGGGAGTTTTAACAGCTATTGACGGCATCCAATATTCGGTGAATGAAAGTCTTTCATCGTTAGGTGCAAATTCGTTTAATATTTACTCAAAGCGAAATCGTGGATCTGCACAAGATGGTGTAAAGGAGAAAGTTTATGCTCCTCTTTTATTAACTGAAGCGCAGCGGTTTATAAATGAATTTTCGCTTCCTTCTACTATAAGCTTATCAGCACAACTTACCATTTTGGCCGAGGTGAAACATGGCTCTGAGAAAACGAATCCCAACGTAAATGTGATGGGAGCCAATGAAGAGTACATTGCCATTAAAGGACTGAACATAGAGGAAGGGCGCAATTTTTCCTCTTTTGAAATCCAACATGGAGGAAGGGTTGCGATTATTGGCAACGAACTAGCGAAGACTTTATATGGAGAGAATAAAAGTCCGGTAAATACAATGGTCTCCTATAAAGGAATGCAATTTAAAGTTATTGGCAAGCTGAAGGAGAAGGGCTCTATATCAGAAAATAATTTTGACAACATGATGATTATTCCCATCATTGTTGCCAATCAATTGGCTGCGGGTGCGGGCTTAGAGTATCATTTGAATGTAGCAATAGCAGACCCCAATCAAATGGACTTTGCTATGGGCGAAGCTACAGGTGTGATGCGAAAAATCAGAAGAGATGAAGTAGGAAAAGAAAACTCTTTTGAATTGGAAAAAAGTGAATCGCTAGCCGAAGAATTGAGTAGCATTACTAATGGGTTAAGGCTTGGTGGTTTTGGTGTTGGGTTCATTACGCTTTTGGGTGCATCCATTGCGTTAATGAATATCATGCTGGTATCTGTTACAGAACGTACGCGTGAAGTTGGGGTTCGTAAAGCATTGGGCGCTACACC
>DPLR01000690.1 GCA_003541895.1 Cytophagales bacterium
CACTTTTGTCTGCCGTAACTTCGGCCATTTGTGTAGCAGTGGTGACTTTTTGCAACGCAAACGGATTTTCTGTGGCTTGTACTACCTGTGATGCCAGTAAAGAAACGGCTATGGCACTGCCTAAAGAAGTGATCAATTTTGTTTTATTCATGATGTGAGTTTCCTGTAGTTTATTTATGTAGAAAGTTTTCGACAGACCAAGCCGGATGCTTGTCAATGGTAAGGTTAGCCGCAATGCCTGCTTCTAACGGTGATTGGTCGAGTGTAGGATCAATTCCTTACAAATAATTTGGGTAAGGTAAAAAATATATTGGCTTTAACAGCACATAAAGGCCATCTGAAACCGGATGTTTCAAGTTTTGAGGAAAAGTTCTCTTGATGAGTTGTTCTTACGATTTTGACTACCTAATTTTTGTAGTGACTTACCCATTTTTCTTTTCGAAAAAAGACCACAAATATCTCTTGGCTTTATTTTTTGTTAAAAATGTAAGGTTTTTGTCTTCATACGACTAAATCCATACAAGCTATATACAAATAACAATAAAATATGTGGGATATAAATTCCAGTTTGGTAAATGTCGGTTAAAAATAAAAATAGCAAAAAAAATCCGCCTAAGTCGGTGATACTTGTCGATGATAAAGTCTTGTATCGGGAAGCCTTGGCTGGGCATCTCTCGAAACATCACCTGAATGTAATTGGCGCATTTGGATTTCATGAGCTTGCATCAGATCCCTTAAATGTTTTGCAACCAGATATTGTGTTGGGATCCCCTAATTTAAATGATGAAGGTGACATTCAACCCATCTTGTCTTTGGTAAAATATGCTAAAGAATGTCCAGTATTGCTTATCTCTCCGCCCTATTGTTCGAAACTCGTTTCAGAGCTAATCCATGCAGGTATTGCAGGGATTGTTTTGAAAACACAGTCTTTTAACATTTTACTTAAAGCAATAGAAAGGGTCATATCCAACGAGCTATGGTTTGATAGGGCCTTGATCACTTCCGTGCTTAAGAACTCAAGCTATCCAGGCCAATTTATGGTTAACCAACATCATGGGCTGGGAAGTTTGTCAAAACGAGAAAGGGAGGTTGCCAACTTAGTAGCAAAAGGATTTAACACGGCATCTATTTCCAAAAAATTAAATATATGTGAAAAAACTGTCCAGAATCATATTTATTCAATTTATGGGAAACTTGGGGTCAAAGATCGCCTCGAGTTGGCGAGGTTTGTCAGTGACAATGGCAAAGCTTAACGGGGATTTAACTTTTATTGGTCCACAATTTGTAAATTGTCTATGAGTTTTATGCGGTGAACTCAATTAAATTTAGCGACAATGCCAGCTAGCCTCAACTCCTCTTATATCTGACTAATCAGATAGATACTTCACATTTCCAACCAAGTTCCTTTCAAATATTTACCCAGTGATTGGGTCAAATATCCCAAATATTATTAGGTAAAAACTGCCCAGAATAATGAGCTTTTTTACTCAAGACAGACATAAATTCAATATGTTAGTTTAATAATGCATGTAATTTAAGTAGCCGATGCATGCAATCAGTAAAATTTTGAGTGTCTGCTGATGCAGCTAAGTTAGTAAACTGGGGGCTGGGGATAAGCTCTGTCAGAAAATACTGACTATTGGACTTACATAGGAAGGTGATTTTTTCACAGTTTTTTGTTAATTCCTTCACAGAAACATAAATTGGCTTCTTCTACAATAGGCTGAAGCCAACGATTAGGCCTTTGTTTGTATTGGGAGCATAAGTAAGTACATTAAGGTAGAGGTCGTTCTCCCAAAAATTAGCTTGTGGCTTTTAATTTAATTCAGGATAGCGTGCAAACCTTAATCCTACATTAAAACTAACAATAAGACCGCCTTAAAGATTCTTAGTGATTTGAAAAGCGAATATTCACATATTAGAGAGGAAGTAAAAATGGCAACAAGACGTGAAGTATTAAAGTTAGGGGCGGTTGGGACAGGTATAACTCTCCTGGCACCTAAACTCGGTATGGCCGACCTGGTTTTTCCAGATGGTTTTCGCCAAAGCATTTTAGATAATCCAAGCCCTCCAGTAACACCATTTGTTGTGCCTTTGAATGTCATGCCGATTGCTAAGACGGTGCGCGAGAGTTTTTTGACAACGCCAGAAGGTGGCGGCACACCCGTCGATCCCCATCGTCATCAGCGTTTTAATGAATTTAAGCCTAAAAAATTTTACGTCAACTATATCGAAGAATTTCTATGGCAGTACCATACCGATCCGCCTTATAACACCGGATCTTGGGCTTGGGGTTTCCGTGAGCCGGGCATGAAAACAGGTATCACGCCTGGCTTAAGCTTCCATGCAAAATATGGCGAACCAGTTTTTTTACGCCGTATAAACAACCTACCGCCTGTGGGTTCAGCGAATGTAGGTTTCGCCCTCCCAAGCACAACGATCCATTTACATAATGGACATACAGCATCTGAAAGTGACGGCATTCCGCAAGATTTCTTCAATCCTGGTGAGCATTGGGATCATCATTACGCCAATTTCCCGGCCGGTTTTGATGAGCGTGAAATCATGACAACGCTCTGGTATCACGACCACCGTGAGAATTTTACTGCGCCAAATGTTTATGCAGGCTTGAATGGCTTTTATCTGCTTTTCGATGAAAAAGATGCCAATGATGAAACGAAAAAGGGGACATTCCAATTGCCTAGCGGCAAATACGATGTTCCCCTAGTTTTACATGATGTCCAGTTTGACCAGAACGGACAACCGGTATGGGATTTTTCCGATCCTAGTCCGACAGTTGACAAGAACGGCGACTTCATCGCCAGCGAAATGTATACAACATTCGGCATGTTAGGCGATCGTTTCACCGTTAACCGAATTATCCAGCCTTATTTCAAGGTTGAAGCACGTAAATACCGTTTCCGTATTCTGAATGGTGGGCCGTCCAGGCTCTACCAATTGTACCTACAAAAAGAAGGTACCCCGGATAAATTTGATCCATTAGTTGTAATTTCTACAGATGGCAATCTGTTACCTGCACCAATTGTAGCTGACCATATCAGCCTAGGCGTTGCCCAACGCCACGATATTATCATTGATTTCTCTAAATATCAGCCGGGTGATTTTGTTTATCTAGTCAATCGGATTGAAATGCGCAACGAT
>DPLR01000702.1 GCA_003541895.1 Cytophagales bacterium
TGACGTTTTTCTAATTGCCTTATTAACAATATATTTGCCGCCATTTCAAACTTGTTTTACGCAACTACGTTTTGTAACGCATGGCTCAATGGATGAGATATAAGCAGGGTATTTTTAGGGTGATGGCCACCCTGCTGATCTTGGTTAGCGTAAGTTTTTCAATGCCTGACAATTATTATTCTATTGAGAAGACATTCATCAAATCTCCTTCGCCTCAAGCAGAACTTTTTTCTTTTATCGTTAATGATCTGGAAGACACAGACGATTCTTCTCCAGACTTGATAAGCTTAGAATTCATAAAATTTGATTTTTCTATTTTTACAATTCACAGTACCGAATCTGAATCTGCATTATCAGAGAAAATTGTAAAACTGGATCCGATCTATCTCATTCATCGGAAGCTTTTGATTTGATCTTTAGCAAATTTGGTTTTGCTCTTTTTATAAATCAGAATTTCTCATCACGTGTTTTATTATGAATAAGTCATCTATCGGCTTTTTAATTTTTATACTTTCTTTTCAAGGTTTACGGGGTCAGGATTCTGTGCTCACGTTTCAGCAGGCTAAAGAGAGATTGATCAATAAAAACTTTTATTTGTTGGCTGCTCATTACGAAATTGATCAGGCGGATGCCCAAGTAATTCAAGCTAAGTTGTGGTATAATCCCACCGTTTATTTGAACCAAGGTTTTTCAAACACCTTACCTCAAGACTACAAATACTATAAAAATCAGTATGAGGTGCAGATCAACCAAGCTATATCCATAGCAGGCAAGCATACGAACTCGGTTAAACTCGCCAAAATAAATTTGGAGATAAACAAACACCAGTTTTCAGATGTGATGCGAAGTCTACTGTATGACTTAGGCAATAACTATAACAACTTAGCAACATTAGAAGCAAAAGAAAAATTATATACTGAAGTTTTGAATAGCTACCAACGGTTGATTGCCGCCAGTAAGAAGGAATTGGAAGTTGGTGCAATTTCGGTTACAGAAGATCTCCGTATTAAATCAGAATACATTGCGGTCAAGTCGCAAGCTCTGGATAATGCAAATCAGAAGGAACAATACCTTTCTCAGATGCGCACGTTGCTTCAATATCCTAAAGACACTTTGATTCAGGTAGCACAAAAAATCCCACTTTTCAATAATTCATTTTTATTGGACAGTTTGATTGAACGAGCACTGGTTGCCCGTCCCGATCTAAGAGTGTCTAAACTTTATCAAGAATACCAGCAACAAAATTTGAAGCTGCAGAGGTCTCTTGCTGTGCCCGATCTTTCAATCGGCTATGATTATGATCTTGGCGGCAATTACACTACAAATTACAATGGATTATTACTTCAAATGCCCTTGCCTCTGTTTAATCGTAATCAGGGCAACATAAAAGAAACGAAGTACAATATTTTACAGGCAGGCTTACAGAAAGATTATTTAAAAATTACGGTAACCAACCAAGTAATAGCGGCCTTCAATCAGTATAAGAAAAACGCGGAAGGTCTCTCGAATTACACAGACGAATATCTGAATAGCCTTTCGCAATTGAACCGAAATACCAACACGTATTTTCAAAAACGTGATATCAGTCTTTTGGAGTTCATCGACTA
Source organism: Cytophagales bacterium (assembly GCA_003541895.1). Lineage (GTDB taxonomy): Bacteria > Bacteroidota > Bacteroidia > Cytophagales > Cyclobacteriaceae > ELB16-189. The sequence goes on from DPLR01000702.1 coordinate 1,608, forward strand.
CCAACGGATTTATATTAGCACCAATATTCAGTTGATTGAACTACGACAACAATTTTTAAACAGCGTCAATAATCTGAATTTCAGTGTTGGCGAAACGGTAATAGATTATTAACAGCAGGTATAAAAATTATATGAAAAATATTCATTTTCTCTTCGTGATTTTATTGATGACTTCTTGCGGAGGAAGCAAGAAAAAAGAAAAACAAGCGGTTCCATTAGCGAAAGATAAATTGAAACTTTCTGAGAGCCAGATGGCTCATATCAAAGTTGACACCGTGCATGAGCAAACATTAGCCGACCAACTGGTGGCCGTTGGTGAAGTTAGTTTTGCGGAAGACAACGTGGTACGCATTTACCCAATTGTAAGTGGTACTGTTGAAAAGATTTTTGTTTCCCTTGGAGATTACGTTCAAAAGGGGCAAAGCCTTGCTACTTTGCTGAGTATGGATATGAGCCAAATTCAACGCGACTATAATATCGCGAAATCCAACTTTTCAGTTGAGGAGAAAAACTTGGCGCGCGCACAAGAACTTTTTTCGGCAGGCATGATGAGTGAAAAGGAATTTGCGGGGGCAAAAAAAGATTACAATAACGCGCTTTCAGAATTGAATGAACGAACACAAATTTTAAAATTATACGGTGGTTCATCGAGCGATTTAGATGCGATTTACAATGTGATGGCACCACGATCTGGTTACATTGTGGAACGAAGCATTACTGAAGGAACTCAAATTCGAAATGACAACAACACCAACATCTTCACTATATCCGATTTAAAAACGGTGTGGGTTTGGGCCAGCATTCACGAAAGTGACTTAGCAAAGGTATCCGAAGGAGACGAGGTGGTGGTGAAGACCATTGCGTTTCCAGATAAAATTTTTACTGGGCGTGTAAACAAGATCGGAACTATGCTTGATCCGGATTCTCGTGTAATCAAAATCAGAACAGAGTTAAATAATAACGAAGGTCTATTAAAACCCGAAATGTTTGCAAACGTGGTGATCACACCAAAGGTGAGCGAAAAAGCAATTGTTGTATCCAATTCTTCGATCATCCTAGAAAACAATCAAAACTATGTAATGGTGAAAGTGAGCAAAAATGAGTTTAGGAAAGTACAAATAAAGACGGGCAGAGTTTTTCATTACTATACGGAAGTTCTTTCGGGTGTAACCGTAGGAGAAGCTATAGTTACTGAAGGCTCGTTGTTTGTGTTGACGGCCTTTAATCAATTGTAAAACGCTCTCCTATTCTATATGAATAAATTTATCAAAGGAATTATTTCTTTCTCTCTGAAAAACCGGTTGATGGTTTTTCTTGGCACGTTGGTTATTATTGCTTGGGGGGTGCAAAGTTTTCTAGATACACCAATTGAAGCTTTTCCTGATGTTATTAACACACGCATTGTAATTATCACTCAATGGCCAGGTCGAAGTGCTGAAGAACTCGAGAAGTTTGTCACCATTCCGATTGAAACTGAAATGAACGTAGTGCCGCGCAAAACTAGTTTGCGTTCCATTTCACTTTTTGGACTTTCCGTTGTCACTTTATTTTTTGAGGATGAAGTAGATGATTTCCGTGCGCGCCAAATGGTGGCAAATCAATTAGTGAATGTGAATCTGCCAACAGGTGCTGACCCAGAAATACAACCACCATCAGGCCCAACGGGCGAGATTTATCGCTATACGTTGGCTGGTGAAGGAAAGACTGTTCGCGAATTGAAGGAAGTTCAGGATTGGGTGATCGATAAAAGATTGAAGGCAGTTCAGGGCGTTGCTGACGTAGTGAGTTTTGGTGGAGAAGTAAAAACGTATGAAGTAACAATTGATCCCAGCCGATTAAGTGCCTACAATTTCACTGCGAATGATGTATTCAATGCTGTGAATGAAAATAACAGCAACGTAGGAGGGGATGTTGTTGAACGAGGTGCTCAAGCTTATTTGGTTCGGGGGGTTGGTCTGGTCAATAGTATGGATGACATTGAAAATATTATTGTCAAGAATATTAATGGAGCGCCCATTCGGGTAAAAGATGTGGCTGTTGTAAAAGAATCATTCAAGCCACGATTGGGTAGGGTAGGCAGAGGAGATGAAGTGGATGTGGTGGAAGGAATTGTTCTGCTTCGCAAAGGCGAAAACCCGAGTCAAGTTTTAAAAGATTTGAATTTAACGATTTCAGATTTGAATGATCGCGTACTTCCTGACGGTGTAAAAATCAAAGTGTTTTATGATCGCACAACGCTAGTAAATCTTACCACGCATACCGTAATGGAAAATTTATTTGTGGGTATGCTGTTAGTAACATTCATCTTATCGATCTTCTTGCTGGATTGGCGTACAACTATTATGGTGTCAATCATTATTCCTTTGTCTTTGTTGTTTGCGTTTATCTGTATGCGCATAAAAGGAATGTCGGCAAACCTACTTTCTATTGGCGCCATCGACTTTGGTATTATTATCGATGGTGCGGTAGTAATGGTGGAAGGTGTATTCGTTTACCTAGCTCATAAACAGCATGAAATTGGCGTAGAAAAATTTAACCTCATGACGAAGATGGGCTTCGTTAAAAAGGTTTCAATAGAAATGGGCAAACCCATTTTTTTCTCTAAACTGATTATCATCACAGCACTCATTCCAATTTTTGCTTTTCAAAAAGTGGAAGGAAAAATGTTTTCACCTCTTGCTTACACGATGGGTTTTGCTTTGGGCGGAGCGCTTTTGTTTACCCTTACCCTCGTTCCATTGCTTTGTAAACTATTATTGAGCAAAAATGTAAAGGAGCGTGAAAATCCGTTGGTAAAAGGCCTCGAAAAAGTTTATTCACCTCTGCTGACGTGGTCAATGGATCACCCAGCACGTAGTGTGTTCTTTTCACTTTTGCTACTCATGTTTTCTTTGGTGATTGGTCGTCAATTAGGTTCTGAGTTTTTACCGAAGCTGAACGAAGGATCCATTTACGTTCGCGCTAGTATGCCGCAGAGCATTTCATTTTCAAAAGCCAATATTGAATCAGAGATGATGCGTCACATTTTCACAAAATACCCAGAAGTAAAAGGTGTGATCTCTCAAAATGGCCGGCCGAACGATGGAACAGACCCCACAGGCTTTTTCAATGTTGAGTTTTTTGTTGACCTACTCCCCAAAGATGAATGGACTCGTAATGTTACCAAAGATGAAATTGTGCTCGACATGCAAAAACAATTGGCAGATCAGTTTCCCGGTGTTGTCTTTGGTTTTTCTCAGCCAATTTCTGACAATGTTGAAGAAGCTGTATCCGGTGTGAAAGGCGAGATGGCCATTAAAATTTTTGGTGACAATTTGAACAAGCTAGAAAAACTGGCCGATACGGTGAAGAGCATTATGAGCACCGTTCAAGGTGTGCAGGATCTAGGGATTTTTAAAAGTCTAGGTCAACCTGAATTGCGGATTGACCTTGACCGCTATAAAATGGCGCGTTATGGGGCGAATATTTCTGATGCCAATGCCATCATTGAAATGGCCGTTGGGGGTAAACAAGCTAGTACCATGTATGAAGGCGAACGCAGGTTTGACATTCGTGTGAGGTATTTACCTGAGTTTCGTCAAAGCGAAAAGGAGATTGGAAAACTTTTAGTGCCTTGCACCAACGGAACGAAGATACCACTTCGTGAGATTGCCGATATAAAATTACAAACGGGTCCGGCTTTTGTTTACAGAGAAGGCAACCTTCGCTTCATCCCTATTAAATTTTCAGTACGTGGCCGCGATTTAGGAGGCACTATTGCTGAGGCTCAGGCAAAAGTCAGGAAAGTGCATTTGGACAAAGGATATTCTATGACATGGAACGGAGAATTTGAAAATCAAGTGCGTGCAACAGCTCGTCTTCAATTGGTAGTTCCTATCTGCGTTGGATTGATTTACATGTGGTTATTCTTCATGTTTAACTCACCAAAAGATGCT
>DPLR01000088.1 GCA_003541895.1 Cytophagales bacterium
AATCGGGTTTAATTTTCACTCTTTAGTATCATCATCAAAAGGGGCAGTGGAAGGATTGACCCGCGCTTTGGCTGCTGAGCTTGCACCAAAGATCAGAGTTAATTGTATAGCTCCGAGTATAACAGATACACCATTGGCGGCTTCCCTTTTAAATTCAGATCAGAAAAAAGAACTTAATGCGCAGCGCCATCCGTTAAAGAAAATCGGTCAACCAGAAGATATTGCCAACCTCGCAGCATTTCTAGTTTCTGAAAAATCGCGCTGGATGACGGGTCAAGTTTTCCATGTAGACGGAGGAATATCTTCTGTTCGAGTTGGATGATATTTAAACTTCGTATCGTCAATGCATAAAAAACTTAATTTGCCTTCCAAGATTTGCATCGCTTGTGGAAGGCCTCTTGCCTAGAGGAAAAAATGGGAGAAGGTGTGGGATGAAGTGAAATATTGCAGCGACAAATGCCGATCAAACAAATCCAGAAAATGAGTACCTCCGCCTTAGAAACTTCTTTTCAAAAAATCCAAGATTTTCAATGATGGCAAAACGTGGAGCAAAATGAAACCAAAAAAGAGCGCTTATTAAACACGGCAGATGAATACTTGCAATCATTGCAATAATTAAACTTGACTCGAGAACCGGCTCGTGTCAATATCGGCTTTTAATTCGTGAAGAATATTGTACAACCCGTAATAGGTACGGTTGATATAAAGCGCATCTTTTACACCTCTTGCTTTTTTTGATTCGCGAAATTCTTTCATCACTGAAATTTCTGCACCAAACCTGAAAAGTTCTTCAAAATATTTTTTGTCAGAAAAATCGAATGAGTTTTTCTGAAATGGCTTCCCTAACAACTCCACTAGCCGAAGGAATACATCTTTGAAAAATTTCTTTTCCTTCTCCGAATCGTCAGGGTAAATAAAACGTAACTCTTCAAAAACTTTTTGCTGCAGTGCCTTATCGGTGAGAATTTTTTGATTGAGTAATTTGAAATAACTGTTATAAAATTTAGAGGGAATAACTTTCACGCAACCAAAATCTATCACGCCTAACTTCCGATCTGGAGTGATGATAAAATTTCCAGGGTGCGGATCAGCATGCAGTTCGCGCAGTTGATGAATTTGATAATGATAAAAATCCCACATCGCCTGTCCGATCCGTTGATTTTCTCCCGAAGTCCCTTTATTATTTTTCAGATATTCACCCAGTGGTTCTCCATCAATCCAATCCATCGTCAATACTTTTGCTGACGACCACTCAGGGTAATATTTGGGGAAAACGATGTTGTCAATTTTCGTGCATTGTTGCGACAACTCCATTGATCGCTTTAGCTCAAGTGTGTAATCTGCCTCCTCTAACAAACGTTGTTGTACCTCTTGAATAAACTCATTGTAATCGGTGGGGTTGATTTTGAACATCCTTAGCGCAATGGGCTTAACCATGGCGAGGTCACTCTTGATGGTATCGGCCACGCCTGGGTATTGAATTTTAACAGCCAACTTTTTACCGTTGAATTTGGCCTGATGCACTTGCCCCATGGATGCAGCATTAATTGCAGATGGAGAGAATGAGTTAAACAAATCCGTAGGTCTTTTTTTCAATTGTTGTTCAAATGTTTTGACCACAAGCGGATACGACAACGGAGGTGCGCTGTATTGTGCCAAAGCAAATTGCTGCTGATAAGCTGTTGGTAATAAATTCTTATCCATGCTTAGCATTTGAGCCACCTTCAAGGCGCTGCCCTTTAACTGGCTAAGGGAGTCGTAAATGTCGTTGGCATTATTGTGATGCAACTCTTCTTTTGACGCGGAAGCGTTAATCAACTTCTTACCGTAATGCTTAAGATAATTGGTTCCTATTTTTGCTCCTGTGGCTACAAACTTTGTAGCCCGATGCATTTTTGTTATCGGTATACTGCTCTGCTCTTTCACGAAAATCAATTTCTAGCTGTCTGATATAAAAACTTACCAAAATCGATGGCGTTGTCTAAAACGCCTTTGCCAATCAAATCAAACGCAAGGGTTACCGATTTTTCGATGGCCACATCTGTCTTTTCAAAATCAGCACTTTCATCGTGCGACCAAAATTTCAAGACAAACAAAAAATGCATCCACAACAATTGATAATAATATTGATTGAAGTAGGGTCGCTTTGCAATTTCTCCGGATTGAATACCTTCTTCAATAACTCCTTTAGACCATTCGGCAAATACGAGATTAAACTGTTTTAGAAAAGAAGGGATACTCGGGTTTTTCCATGACTTTAACTGGAAGGTCAGAAAGCTTCGGTCAGCTTTAAATGATTCAAATAAGGCAAAGTAGAAAGTCAAGATTTTTTCGCGAGCTGAAAATGAGGTGTAATTTTCATCTTTTGACAATCGAGAGATTACGCTTTCAATCTGCTCCGACCAGATTGTTTTTTCAATGGATTCAAAAGAGGTGAATATTTTATAGAACGCAGCTTCTTTGATTCCGATCTGTTTACAGAATACAAAGACAGATGAAGGCCTTTTGCCTTCTGTCAATAAGAATTCGCGATAAAATTCCTTTACTCGGGATTTTACGTTAGCACCCGATGCTGACGATTTTGGTTTACGTTTCTCCATGATTAGTAAAACAGATTTTAAGAGAATTAGTTTTATCAGAACCAAAGAAAAAGAGTCCTTTTGAGGAAATGTAGACTACGCTAGTAATAGTTTACTCCACAGTAACGCTTTTAGCCAAATTTCTAGGTTGATCTACGTTACAACCTCGCATCACAGCAATGTGATACGAAAGCAGTTGAAGTGGAATGACCGAAATTAATGGCATGAGCGGATCGAGCGTGGCGGGAACTTCAATTACAAATTCAGACATTTTAGGAATGATCGTATCGCCTTCGGTAACAATAGAAATCACACGGCCTTTGCGCGCTTTTACTTCCTGGATATTAGAAACCACTTTCTCGTAAGACGCATCTTTCGTAGCAATAAAGACCACAGGCATCTTTTCGTCAATCAACGCGATAGGTCCATGTTTCATTTCAGCGGCGGGATACCCTTCAGCATGTATGTACGAGATCTCTTTTAACTTGAGTGCCCCTTCCAACGCTACCGGGAATTGGTATCCGCGACCTAAGTACAAGAAGTTAC
>DPLR01000130.1 GCA_003541895.1 Cytophagales bacterium
TACCATGAGTCTGAAGTGACTCGTTGAGAATGAAACAGTCTAAATCACCATCATGATCGTAATCAAAAAAACCCGATTGAACAGTGAATCCACTGAAGTTCAGTCCAAAATCAGCGGAACTTTCTTTAAAAGTAGTATTGCCATTATTGAGGAAGAGTTCGTTGTGTCCTTTTAAACCAAAGTTGTTAGCAAAAGTAGAAACGTAGATATCCAAAAGGCCATCACCATTTACATCGACCATTGTAACACCTGTATTCCAATCAGAGGTGCCAGCAACACCCGCTTTTTCCGTAATGTCTTCAAACTTAAAATTGCCCTGATTGAGATAGAGCTTGTTGTGACCTTTACTATTGGCTGTAAAGTAAATATCGGTGAGGCCATCATTATTGATATCGCCAAGACCTACTCCACCACCATTGTAATAGTACAAGTAATAAAGAATACCAAAACCTTCACGAGGTTTTAATTTATTTTCAAATGAAATATTGGTGACGGAGGAGTTCAACACTTTGAGGTTAGAATTCTTAGATAATTTAGAGCAACCGAAAAATAGCAGCGCCAAAATCACGATAAACCCAAAATATTTTATCTCTCTCATAAAGAACATATAAAGTCTAGTTGTTACTCAATGGAATCGAATTAATATATTTTACTACCTCCTCTTGATACACTGCAATCTGATGAACATGCATCTTTGCAGGCATAGGCACATCATTGCCTTGCACAAGCATGCGAACAGAATTAGAATTTTTTTCGGGCATGTGACATTGAACACAATTTTGTTTTAACTGTGTTGTGGGTAATTTCTTGAATGCGCAAAATGATTTTGTTCCCTCGGCATGACAGTTCATACAGCGAACAGAAAATTCTGAAACATTCCCTTTCTGATTTTTATGCACCTGATGACAAGTGGTGCAGGTCATTTCACTTTGACGAAAACATTTACTAAGGCTTAGCATTCCATATTGATTGCCATGGCTGTCTAAAGTGGTAGATGCTTGAACTGAATCGACTTTGAAGTAATCCCCAAGATTGTCACCCGCTTTGAATGAGAAGGCAGGCTTCTTCGCCACTAATTTTCCTCCATGACATGAACGACAGAAATCGAGCTGTTGCGTGCGCGAGAAATTTTTAAAACTCACAATAAATTTTCCTTCTTTACTCTGAGCATTATTCTGATGAAAATCGACATGCTGTTTCCCTGGGCCGTGGCATTTCTCACATTCAATACCAAGCACAAAATTCTTTTTAGAAAAATGATCAGGTTGCTTTTCGGTTAGCGTCTTTTTAAAAAAAGTACTATGACATTCTAAGCAACGTGCTGTGATCGGTCGGTTGAAAATAGGACGATTGGAGAAACCGGGACTATTTGCCCATGAATCAACTGTAGTAAAATAACCGATGGGTAACTGATAAAGCGTGCTGTCTTGCCATGTAAGATAAGTCTGGCCACGAACTCCGGACCCCACCACCAAATCAAACGATTTTGACTTTATTTTTTTATTTCCAGAATAAAGAGTTTGATACAATTGATGGTGTTGTTTTTCCATTGCTACAAACAACTCAGGGGTATAAAAAAAAATATTCTTGCCTTCGTCAAACTTCCCCTTCACACTGATAGAGTCAGCCAATTGAGAGGTTAGATGATGTGGGGTAAGCAGATGGTTTTGATATACTTCAGCATGGCAGCTTTTGCATGACATAGAACCAACGTACTGCAATTCATCCGTTACTGATCCATCAACCATTTCATTTGACCTTGTGCACTGAAATAAAATGCAGCCGGAAACGGTAGAAAGCAGAACTCTAATTCTCAATTTCATTAAACACTTGGTCAGCAATAATAATAGGGGCTGAAGAAAAAGTCTTCAGCCCCTTTAATTAAACCCAAAAAAATAACCTATTTCTTTCCGTCAAATAGTGCTTTAACTTCAGTGGCTGAAAGAGCTGTGGCATACATTCTGAATTGATCCAACCCTGCATCCCAATTCATCCCCCAGCCCATGTCATGAATATTTTTATTGCCACCAACATTCAAACCCTGAATTTTCGAAGCATCAATACCAATCCCTCCATGACCACCCCATGAAGGAACATTGCTATTGGCAACACCATCTACATAAAGTGTAAGGGTAGATGCAGTCGCATCATAAACGAATGCTAAATGATGCCACTGATTGTCCTGAATGCCTGGTACTTTATTGCCACCCTCCCAAGTCAACCAATTGTCGTTACCTGCAACATCATCCACCATATAAAATTTTACAGTAGCATCGGTTGCCGGTGTCCATGATCCCCAATCAAAAAGCAGGAACATGGAAAATCCGTAAGAGCCCCATTTGCCATTGCTAGATGGAATGGTAAATACAAAGGATGCATTCCCATTTGGTATTCCATCTCGCTTTTCCCAAAATGATATGGTGAAACTACTTGCTGTACTTCCAAAATCGTTTGGAGAAGCATAGGTGATGTAATTTGTTCCATCGCCTTGAATTGCTTTTCCAGAAATTCCATCAATGACAGTCATTGGGTTGGTTGCAGGAAAACTTGCCCGAATGCTATCAACCGCGTTTAACAACACATTGCTACTTGTGCCATCAAATGCTGCATAAAATTTAAGCGGTCCACCAGGTTGGTTGGCATCCTTTGGATAATTACTTGCCAATGATGGATGATCCATTTTTTGACAAGAGAAAAAGGTGAAAGCCGAACACACCAACAGAAGCGAGATACTTTTAATAGTCTTTTTCATTTTTGTTAGTTTTTATTTGTTACCATAAAGGGTTTTGAATCAATACACCTCCAGATTGATTAATAGCCGGCTGCGGAATCGGGTAATATCTATGCTTTGGTTCTGAGTAACCCAATCCGGCTAGTGCGCTTGCAGCATCGCCCCAACGTACTAGGTCATGGAAACGATGTCCTTCCATTGCAAATTCCCAGCGTCTCTCATCTTTAATAGCTTGTAGAAGTGCGGCTCCGGTTGCAGTAACATCAGGCAATGCACTTGGGTCAGAGCCAGTATTACGAGCTCTTGCCCTAACTTGATTAAGCATAGCCTGAGCAGTAGCATCGTTACCTGTTTGATTATAAGCTTCTGCCAACATTAATAAAACATCAGCGTAGCGTATTACACGGTGATTAATCCAATCAGCGCCCCCAGAAGATCCGATTTCACCTGTAAACTGTCTCATTTGAGGATCTGAATACACTTTCTTATTCCAGTAAGGGCGATCCAAAAATCCAGAAGCTCCTGGAGTTGATGAACTATATGGTGGAAGTGTGGCTCCATACCCACCAGAAGAAGGGCCTCCATCAGATTGCCCCGAAAACAAAATTGTACACGCTTTTCTTGGATCAGTATCGTCCCATGCATCTACTAGGCCTTGAGACGGCACATTCCATCCCCAACCTAAATTCCATTGGTTAGAGGCACCCCCTTGACGAATGTTTTGAGAAGTTCCAAAAGGTGAGCCATAATAATTTGTTCCACCTGAACCAATATAGCACTGGAATTCTAAAATGGATTCAGTGCTGTTTTTACCGGCACCGTCCAATCCATCTTTCCAT
>DPLR01000268.1 GCA_003541895.1 Cytophagales bacterium
ACTATTCTTCTACTCAATTCTTTGGGGATCTTTCTTTGCCAAACCAATACTTAGTTTCTATAGCTAAGATGGCGCCAAAAACTGCTATAATTACAATAAAAATTATTTCGTTACCCACAGGTTGTGTAGAAGTTGCAGTCATTTCCAAATGAAGGCTTATTTAATGTGTACTGTGGTAATAATTGAATGAAAATACCCAAAAATCACCTAAAGCAGATACAGAATAATTCAGTTGTTTTCCATCTAGGTAAACTTGAAGGGTTTCGCTATTATTGAGCATACTTTTTGATATTGTAGTTTTAACATAACCCGTAGTTCCTGATGGCCCTGTAACATTGAAACTTAGAGTTGATGTTTCATTATTAAAAGCTAAAGCGTCAACTGTGCTGTTGGACTCAAGCAAGAACAACTGTCGATTTTTGATTGGCAAAAAACTCAGCGTCGTTGTGTTACTCACACCCAAGTGGTTGGTGTCTCCGCTCCACTGGGTTTTTAGTGTGAATGTTCCTGAAGCACTGTTCATCCACTGAATATTGTAGTTGCCTTGTATGTCAGTGAGTCCTGAACTGATCGGAATCCAAGAACCTGCCCCAGGAAAAGTGTATGACAAAACAACAGTCTCATTTTTCAGCGGAATATTGTTAGAATCCAATAAGGTGCCCAAAACGTTTACAGCCGAACCAGCAGTTGCTGATAAAGATTCAGTTGAGATGGAAATACTTGAGGGCTCGCCTTCAACATTTACTGGATAAGCTGCAAAATCATCAAAACTGTCTGTTCCAAAGAAGCACCCAAGTGAGCTTGTAAAAATAGAGACGTAGCAACTGTTTGTAGCTAATGCATATGACTCTGTATAACGAAGAATGCCATTTTCGTAGAAGGAAATTACATCGCTTGATATATTGATTTTTAGTTGACCCGTCGAAAAAAACCACGGACCCTCCATTATAACTGAAACTGGTCCTCCATTAATGCGGCGCTCTACCATGGCGAGGTGTCTGTCGGGGTAGTGGGTGTCTTTTATTTTCAGTATTCTATACCAGTTTGATGCATTGATTGGGTCGAGGTTTGTTATTTTTTGGTCACTCACCATTAAGGACACTTCCATTACACTGTCCAGTTCTACTACGTTGACTGTGGCTTCGAACCCTTGCATTGTACGAGTGCCGAAGGTGCATTTTGTCATATATCCGGCTTGGCTATAATTGCCCCAATATCCCTCTTTGGTCAAATTATAGTCATGGCTTGGAATAGTTACTTGTAATCTGCCGTTTTTTTCGTCCACTGTGCCGCCATCCACTTCGATTTTCTCCCAAAGGTTTTCGTCAAATTGATTGTCGTCAAAGTTGTCTTGGAAAAGTGTTGGTTCGGCTAGTTGAGTTGTTGATTGTGAAATAGGTGCAGGCATATTATCTGGGAGTTGTTCTGCTTTAGTTGTAGACGGAACTGCAGCAAACAATGCTGAAACAATGAGTGCTAATATAAGAAAACCAATCGAGATGGTTCTTAGGTTGCGTTTTAACAAACTCCAAACGCCCAATAGATAATTGTGAACTCAGCACTTATTAATACTGTGATTACTGCAATTAATTACGAAAAAACAAAACGAACCAATCAATTAACTAATCAAACTTTTTTGAGCAAATCATAAGCACCGAAAATGTACTATATTGCTTTTCTTTCAAAAAATATTAGTTTCAAGAATAGTTTTCTTGGTTGTGGCAAGCCGAGCTAACGAAATTATGTGATATGAGAACTTAGAGATACATATCAGCCCTCATTGAAGAACTACACAATTAAAACTAATATGCAAAGACATCCCTATTTACTGAGAAATTTTGTAATTCAACGAAGTTAGCTGATTTTTAAAGCTTTCTTGAGCAATGCATATTCGGCTAAATTCTTAGCAGTCAAAAACTCCTTTAGCTTTCTTTTATCATTAATACGTAGTTTTTCTTCTGCGAAGGAATACAAATCCAAAAGCCGTTCTCCAAGTTTTTTGATTCCCTCAAGACTCATAACATAATCAACTCTATCCCAGTTAGGCTTCTCAATCCTCAGGATGTATTCAACTGAACCAACCTCAGCAGAAGCAGCCACAATAGAAAGCTGGAAACAACCACTGTTAATTTCGGTAGTCAATTGATTCTCCCAAATCTCCATTGGATCTCTACCCTCAATTCGTTTAATATGAAATCTCTTGTTAATAAAATATTGGTGTAGTCAATCAACTACCAAGTTGACGCGTTTAAGTAAGATGTTTTAAAATCAAATTTGTGCATATCTAAGAAACATTGCAGTAGGGAAGACTCAAATAAAATGATTGATGAAGAGCCACCTTTTTCGGTTCATGGAAAGGCTGAGTTCTTGAAGCAATTGCATTAGAAAATATTCGTGATTGGATTGGTATACAAGAATATACTCAACTAACAGAAGAAAATCTTAACAAGGCTATCTCTGAACTTTACACACTAAACATAATTGAACGCAAAGACAATGGTGCATACTGGATTAAGGATATTGAAGTCGTTCATTTATATCGTGACTATTTTGAAGACCTGGAAGAATATGATACCCCACTTATCCAACACGAAGAGCAAAAAGAGATTATATTGGAAAAAGTCCTTCCCAAAGATGACAATCTAGCAACTTTTGTTGTTAAATGGAGAGCCTTCAAAAACCTATCTTTTTCTTTAG
>DPLR01000042.1 GCA_003541895.1 Cytophagales bacterium
TTCCTACACCACCAGTAATTTAATTTTTTAAATCGGGGAACAAGCGGAAACGGTGCTTGTGTTTTCACCAATTGAAAGAAGTAGCCGCTTCCTACACCACCGATTAACTGTCTTACTGTATATCAGTTTCCTTTTCGTTTGTCAATAACTTTTTTATCAAGTTGTAATTGCCCAGAATATAGTGGGTAATTATAATACCACTAGAACGGAATATCATCGTCTTCTGGTGGTTCAAAGAAACCATCTTGCTGCTTTGGCTTACCAGAAGACTTTGGTGGTTCACTCTTAGCAGACTCCCAAGCCTCTTTGCTTCCACCGCCATTACCAACAATCTGAATTTCTCTGGCAATGATTTCTGTGGTATATTTCTTCACACCACTAGAATCTTCCCATTGCCTTGTACGAAGACTTCCTTCAACGTAAACAGACTTTCCCTTAGTGAGATATTGTCCACAAAATTCCGCTTGTTTTGCAAAAGCAACCACGCGGTTCCATTCCGTGCGATCTTCCCACTTATCCCCGTTCTTAACGCTGTCAACCGTTGCAACGCTTAGATTGGCAATAGCCGTACCAGTTGCTGCATACCGCATGTCTGGATCTGCTCCCAATCTACCAACAAGAATGACTTTATTTACCGTTCCTTTTGCCATGATCATTTCTCCATTCAGTTAAAGTGTGATATGCTTATATTCTACATCAGATCTTTTGTCAAGCAGAAAAATTCTTATTTGTCTCTTTAATAAGATTTATCCAACCTGGATATCTCATTGGCATGATTTGCCCAGGATTTGTTCTTCCATCATAATCACGATCAATAACAATCGCACCACAAACCGTACACCAACGAACAACACTTGATGACATCGAATTTACATCAAACTCAACAACTATTTGCAAATCATGCGGTTGTTGATAACAACATGCCATTTTAAAAAATCCTTAACTGGAGCCGCTAAGTGGAATTGAACCACCAACCTTCACTTTACGAAAGTGCTGCTCTGCCGTTGAGCTACAGCGGCAAAATGTTAATTACTTTTTCCGCACATTCATCAATAGTATAAAGATTTGTATCAACAATTAAATCTGGATTTTCTGGCTCTTCATACTTTGATCCCAATCCTGTCATAACATTAACACATTTCTTTCGAGCTTCCTTATACAAAAACTTAGGATCTCTTTCTTCACATACTTCCAACGGGCAACTAACAAAAACCTCGTAATACTTATACGGAAAAATTATTTCTTTTATCATTTCGCGCAAACTTTTAAATGGAGCAATTATTGATATGAATACTACAAAATTTTCGTTGTTGTCAAGAAGAATTTTTACAACTTCAGAAATTCTTCTTATATTTTCTGTACGATCAGCATTGCACTAAAAAAGATCATTATTCAATTTTGAACGAATCACATCGCCATCCAAAATAATTATGTTCTCATTTTTCAACTTCACTTTTACTGCATTAACCAATGTTGTTTTACCACTACCAGATAACCCCGTAAACAATATTGCTGGCATCAATAAGTCCTTAAATCACAAAAAAGTTAGCATCAACCCGATGATGTTTCGTCAAACATAAAATCCCTTTAAAAAATTGGGGGGTAGGGTGGGAATCGAACCCACTAACACACGGGCCACAACCGTGAGGCTCACCTATATTGCCTTCCTAACCCAGTATTCATTTTTTGTTTCTATCAATCATTGGTTGTATAAAATCCTGACCTTCATAAAATTTGCGTACACAGTTTGGTGAACAAAAACTATAATTATTTGCCGTTCCATAACCGTTAATCTTATAACCATCTTGAACAGAAATCAATCTAATAAAATTATCTATATCACCAATGACTTCACCGCAAAAATCGCACTTCCATCCAGTATGAATCTGAATGAATTTTTCTTCAATGATTTGCGTCATACTATCCCATCCCAAAATGTTTATTTGGTAGCCACGGTTGGACTCGAACCAACGACCTATCGATTATCGGTCGATTGCTCTGCCATCTGAGCTTCGCGGCTATTGTTGGTTTACAATAATGGAGATTCAATATCAAGCAAAATTATTCAAAAACTTTATTTTCTGGATCTGTTGTGTATAATTCACAATTAACACAATCAGCTTCCTTATTGATATACCCAAACATTAATGACCAACAACCCATCACACCTTCAAGCGCTTCAAAATAACAACACCAATCCGGTTGTTTGTACGACTCAATAACTTGCCCCACTGTTACTTCCTTAGACGCACAAATTATTTCGCGTTGCTCTTTTGTAAGTTCGTGCCAATAAGGGTTTGGTTCCGGTTCCTGTTCTTCTACATCTGGTTCAGTATCAATACAAGCTGAATAATCTTTGCAAAATAACTCTTGATAAACAGTTTTCGGTTTCATGACTATTCCTTAGTAAGTGGAGCGGGGAAAAGGATTCGAACCGATGTCTCTTGCCTGGAAGACAAGCGCTCTTGACCACTAAGCTATCCCCGCATTCAGATGGAGCGGAGTGGGTTTTCGATTTTCCCATCGTTTCAGCTTGGAAGCTGACGCTCTACCACTTGAGCTAACCCCGCATATTCCATTCTTATATTTTTAAAATCTCAATCTCCCCACATATTTTCAATCCAATCTTTTTTTTTATGGAGACTGCGGTGGGGATCGAACCCACGATTAATGGTTTTGCAGACCATCGCCTTACCACTTGGCTACGCAGTCTTACGTACTTCGTTATGAAAATTAAATGCCACATCCAACACTCTCAAATCTCTTAATCGTCCTATCTTAGATATGCTCTTAGATAACAACTCTTTTGCCTTATCATAAGAACACCAATGAATGCTTTCCGTTTCCCAATCGAATTCATTTGTAAGCTTCTCTGGCTTCATCAAATAATATCGATTTATGCTACTCTCACCAAGATATTCACCATCCAATGCATATATTTCTCTCTTATTGACAACAACACCACTTTCTTCAAATACTTCTCTTATTGCTGTTTCTACTGGTAACTCCCAACTAAGTGCTCTTCCTTTAGGAAATGTATATTCATAATTACCAAAACAATTAGCTGGTTTAACCAATAAAACTTCTTTACTCTTATTGATAATTATTCCACCAAAACAATTATATAACGTGCGTTTATGAATCATTATGAAAAATCCAAAAATTTTTTATGGTAGGGGCAACTGGACTCGAACCAGTAAAATCTGCATTTTGAGTGCAGAATGTCTGCCATAATTGCATCATGCCCCCACAAATTGATGTTTAAGCTGGGAGGGAGATCTTGGGGGTGGCGTTCTTCCCGCCCTTACAATTCTTCTGAAGCACGTCTGCTTCGCAGTTTCCCAAGATCTCCCAGCCAACTACCAACCATCTTAGATCGGGGATTCCTTCCATCCCTAACGAGTCTCTGACAATCAATTCTGATCCGAGTTATCTAAGATCAGTTGGCACCGCGTTCACGGTAAATGTCTTATACCAAATCCGCATTTCAATGTCAACAACTTTTTTAAAAAATATTTGGTGGAAGCTAAGGGACTCGAACCCATCCTTTAGCGGTTCTTAGCCGCTTTCCTCTGCCTAGTGGGATAAGCTTCCAGTTTTCTCAATGTCTCTTTTTGTTTCATCCCAAATCTCAAGTTCTTGTTTTTCTTTAGCTGACCAACGATTTTCATGTCCCATTTTGTGTGGTTTACATAATGCGCAAGATCTTTTTTTGCTCTTGTATTGTTTTCTCACGCTGTGTCCTTTTTAAGTTTTTTACCACGATAATTTTCTGTTAACGTATGACAATTTGGACAAAGTAACATTAGATTTTCTAGTCTATTATCGTAACGGTTTCCATTCTTGTGGTGCAACTCCAAAGGAATTTTAGTTTCAAGCTACTCAGTATTTTCACAAATCTCACATTCTTGCTCTTTTATTTTATCTCGTATTAACTATTTAGAAATTCTATATGAAGTCCTATGAGAATTTTCATCACATACCAAATATTGATCTGGATCAACTTTTGTATAGGTATGAGATTTGCCTTTTAGCTAACCCTTACTACAAAAATGAGAAGTGTTCAATCCAAACTCTTTTATTTTTCTTTTTATGAGAGAATAATTACCTCCAGCTTCCTTAAGTTCAAGCTTAATTAAAATTTGCCTAACTGATGTCGATTCTTTCACCAAAATTTCTATATTTTCTTTGGAATATTTCTTTCTACAATATTTCATAAACCCTCCAAAAGTGGTAGTCACATTGTATAATTAATATATGAATCTACCACTTTTGGATTATATTTGGTAGGCGAGAAGGGAGTCCAACCCTTAATCTCTTTCGAGCCACAGATTTTAAGTCTGTGATGTATAGCATTCCAACACCCGCCCATAATTATGGAACCAACGGAATATCCA